>DOWN01000062.1:0-14569 GCA_003519545.1 Bacteroidota bacterium | reverse complement strand
TTTTTTACAGATCTCCGGTTATTTCAAAAATAAAAAATTTCAGAAAACTATCCGATCCCCGAAAAAAGGATTACAGCCCGACTACTCTTGATTTCGGACCGGTTGTATTTTACATAGCCCGGCATTTTGGCTTTTGTTACGGTGTGGAAAATGCAATTGAAATTTCTTATAAAGCACTTGAAGAAAATCCCGGTAAAAGAATTTTTTTACTGAGTGAAATGATTCATAATCCTGATGTGAATAATGATTTGATTTCTCGTGGTGTAAAATTCATAATGGAAACTTCCGGTAAACAAATTATAAACTGGGATGAACTGAAAGCGGATGATATAGTAATTGTCCCTGCTTTTGGAACAACTCTGGAAATTGAAAATAAATTGTCGTCAAAAGGTATTGACCCTTTAAAATATAATACTACTTGTCCATTTGTGGAAAAAGTTTGGAATCGTGCTGAATCTCTTGGCAAAACAGGTTATACAATAATCGTTCACGGAAAATATAAACACGAAGAAACTCGTGCAACATTTTCTCACAGTAAAGAAAATGCTCCTACACTAATTGTGCGTGATATTGATGAAACAAAAATTCTCGGTGATTTTATTCTCGGAAAAATTTCTCTCGAAGAATTTAATAGTTTTTTTAAAGACAGAATTTCTTCCGGATTTGATCCTGAAAAACATTTGTCTAAAATCGGAGTTGTAAATCAAACTACAATGCTCGCTACTGAAACTCAGGCAATTGCGGATTATCTCAAAAATAAAATGGAAGAAAAATATGGTCTTGAAAATCTGAAAGACCATTTTGCTGATACAAGAGATACGCTTTGTTATGCTACGCATGATAATCAAAGAGCAACCTATGGACTTCTGGAAATGCCCGCTGATATTGCTATAGTCGTCGGCGGTTATAACAGTTCTAACACTTCACATATTGTTGAACTTTGTGAAGAAAAACTTCCGACTTATTTTATTAGTTCAGCAGAAAAAATTCTTGACAAGAAAACTATTTCTCATTATGATTTTCACAATCATAAGTTTAACATCACCGAAAATTTTCTTCCGGATAAAAATCCTCTTAAAATTATTTTAACAAGTGGTGCATCTTGCCCTGACTCAATTGTGGATGATGTTCTACAAAAGATATTATCTTTTTATAAAGATGTGAAACCTGTTGATAAGATTTTAAGTGAATTGAATTTAAACTGACTCACAACCTGTCATTGTGAGGGAACCTGTGACCGAAGAATCCAGTGAAAATATTTTTTCTATAAAATTAATTCACTATCTATTTCAACCGACTCAACGCTCTTTCAAGATTATTTACACACTCATCTATTTCATCTCTCTTAATCGTACCTACGGAAACCCTGAACCACTGCGAACTTTCAGGCGAACCAAAAGCATAAAACGGAACAACCCCCATCTTTGCTTCATTGATTAAATATCTTGTTGTATCATGAGATGAATTTATAACGGTACCATCTGGTTTCTTTTTACCGATTAAATCAACTTTAATCGTAAGATAAATTGCGGCTTGTGGCGGAATCACTTCTATTCCATATCCTTTTTCTTTTAATCCTGTAAGTCCTTCATAAAATTTATTAAGTCGGTAACTTAATTCTTCTTTGAAATGTTCGAGATATTTATCAACATTTTCTGTATCTTTTAAATAATGAGATGCTGCTATCTGTTCAGCTTTCGGAGCCCATGCTCCCATATGTGCAATCATTGTTTTAAACCTGTCAGTGATTGATGCAGGAGCAAGTGACCAGCCAAGTCTTACACCTGTTGCTGCAAAATATTTTGACATACCGTCAATGAAAATTGTAAAGTTTTTCATTTCAGGATATATTGAAACGGGGGAAACGTGTTTTATATTATTATAAGTTAATACCCAGTAAATCTGATCAAACATTAGATATACTGGTTTTCGTCCTGCTTTTATTCTATTATGATTCTCTTCAAGAATCAAATCGCAAATTTCTCTTAGGTTATTTTCTGTTAAAACTGTTCCTGTCGGATTAAGCGGTGAGCATAAAGAGATAAGTGCAACATCGTTTATATATGGTTTCAGATCACTTGCATAAGGCATAAAATTATTTTCAGGTAAAGTTTCAACGCAAATATGTTCAGCATAAGAGATATGAGTGTAATGATTGTTATTCCAGGAAGGCACGGGATAGAGAACTTTTTCACCGGGATTAACAAGTGTATTAAAAGTTGAAAATATTAATGGTCTTGCACCGCTTGCTACTGTAATTTCTGAAGGTTTATAATCAAGCCCTTCTTTTCTTTTTATAAATTCAGATATAGCACTTTTTAATGCAGGCATACCTCCTGCAACAGGATAGTTTGTGTCATGATGATTATAAGATTTAATAATTAAATCTTTAAATTCATCAGGGATTGGAAAAATATGTGAATTAAAATCTCCGATTGTTAGGTTAAAAACTCTTTCACCGCTGTTAATCTTTTCATTTATTTCATTCGCAAGTTTAACAATCTCTGAAAAGATAAGAGTCTCAGCCATATCTGAAACTTTCAAATCTTTTTCTGAAATTTTAAAATCAGGTTTTTCCAAAACTTTATCCATTATAATTCCCTTTACACCTTTAAATTAAATTATGCTAATACTGCTTCGTTTGAAAATAATTTTTGAAATTCTCTTTTCTTTCTGTTTTTCCAGTTGCCTTTATGATATGCATAACCACTAATCAAAGGCATTGCGATTGTTGCTTCACAATAAACCATTTGCTCATAAGTCATATCAACTTTACCCCAACTGCTTGCCTCTTTAAGTGTTGAACCTGATAAAGCTCCATCTCTGTCATCGGCAACTGTTATCTGTATTGCATATTTATGCATTGGAACTTCTTTACCTAAAATCTCAGCAGCTACAACCGTATCTTGAGCAAAGTTTTTTGGAACACCGCCGCCTACCATATATAAGCCGGTTTCATTTGCTTCAAGTTTTAGTTTTGTCAGTTCAAGAAAATCTTTCGCAGAGTCAATTGAAACGTGTGAATCAGGATTGTTATACTGATGATGGACAAATCCAAAACCTGCGGAGCAATCTGAAAAAGCAGGTACAAAAATAGGAACATTATGTTCATAAGCTGCCAATACTACTGAATCTTTATTCTTTCCGTTTTTGGAAAGGTATTCACCCATGTGCCAGATGAATTCTCTTGATGAGTATGGTCTTCTTTCCAGTTTGTCGCAAATTTCAGCAATCGTCATATCACAAACTCTTAAATCTTCTTCATCTATATATGTATCATAAATTCTGTCAATCATTAATTCTCTTAAAACATTGTCGTCGGCAAACTGTGAACCTTTATAGTGTTTAAAACCAAGACCTTCAAAAAAATCCTGATCTACGATAATAGCACCGGTAGAAACAATCATATCTACCATATTATTTCTTACCATATCAACGACAACATTTTTTAATCCGGCTGAGAATAATGAACCCGCAAGGCAAAGCATAACGGAACAGTTTTCATCTTTTAACATCATATCGTAATATTCAGCGGCTTGTGATAAATCCCTTGAAGAGAAAGCCATATTTTTCATATCATCAACAAGAGTGATGACATTATGTTTTTTAATATCAATATGTTGAATAGTATCTTTTAATAAATCTTTTTTAGTCGTCATTGTTTAGAAAAATTTTAAGGTTTGTAATTTAACAAATATATCATTTTTAAAACCGTTATTAAATGCAAAACCCAATATGGATTCCGTTATTTATTAAAAAATGTTGAGTAACGCTTCTGCGGAATTTTGTAAAAAATTAAAGTATGTTTATAATTCTCAAATCAGGAACTCAAATTTAAATCAAAAGCCATGGATAATTGATTGCTTTTTGGAATCTCAGTTAAATAGTTTGAGATGAAAAGTTCTTTACCTATTTTGTCGGAATTTTTTATTACGTTTCTCATTCCATATGTTAAATCCCATGGGATTATATTTGCAAAAGAAAACAATGATCTGATGTATTCGCAATCATCATAAGTTATTAACCAATTATGATGGCAATTACTCATTGTATCGGCAAATTTTTTATGGTCAAATTTTTTATGCAAATTTCCATTTTTTCCATATAACGCAGATTTCGTAGCTGAAAAATATGGTGGGTCTAAATAAATAAATACATTTTCCCCCTCTTTATTTACAACTTCACTATAATCTAAATTTGTAATGGTTGAACCATTTATAATTTTTGCAAAGTCATTCAATCTCTGAATGCTACTCACGGTAAATCTTCCTCTAAAAGACGCTTCACTAAATCCACCGCTTAAACTTGTTCCCGAAAATGTGATTCTATTATATATGAAAAATGCTGCTGCTTTTCCAACATCATCAAAAGTATTTATATTTTTATTTAGAAAGTTGTGAAGTTCTTTTCCTCTTGGGAATTGATTTTTCCATTCATAAATTTTATCTATTAAACTTTTAACATCTTTTTGAGAAACTTCCCAAAACTTAAATAATTCATAATATAAATCGTTAATCCAAAATGATTTATCTGGATACTTTTGTTTTGCGAATATAAATACCGATCCACCTCCCACGAAAGGCTCTCTGAACTCATCAAATTGAGGAAGTAATTTTGAAATCAAATTTACTGCTCTGCTTTTTCCTCCAGGATACCTTAATGGACTTTTTATCATTTTGAATATTTTAGTTTTAAGGTAAATTTATTTGCTTTTGATTCCTTAATCACTTCATTTATTAATGCAATTTGTAAAGGCGATAATTTATTTTTTTCAAAATATTTTTTTATCTCATTAAGATTATTTTTTGAAGTCACAGAACCTTTTAGTTTTGTTGAAGTCAAACAAAGAACCGGCTCACATCTCATCCTTTTTCCATTAACAGAAATGTTTTTTAAATTACAGTATAAAATCATTTTAATTAATCCATCTTTAATATCACTCTTACTTGGAATAAGATTGTCTTTACTATGCTTCCCTTCAATCAAAGATATTTTATTATTAGATATTTCAATTTCATCAACTGTTAAAAAATATTGCCCACCTAAATAATTTAAAATAGAAATTTTAGATTTAGAAAGTGAAGATAAACTTTCTTTTGGTTGTGTAGTTAAAAATTCTCTTGCTTGGGCCATTTTAGCTTTTCCCCTTGAAAAATCCATGAACAATGAAACATCTTTTCCAATCTTCTCTTTAAAACTATCAATTCCAGAGAATTTATGAAGTTTAACCTTAGTTTGTTTTTCAATTGAATTGTAAGAAGTTTTTGTTTTATCTATTACAAAATGAAGATTGGTTTTCAGTTCATTTAAATTCCAATGTAATGCTGAGCTATGATATTGCTCTATTTCCTTTACTTTTGAATTAACATATTTATTATCAAATTTTTGATTTGAAATTTTGTTCTTATTTTTTGGGTTAACATCAGCTTTTTCATAATATGCAAAAATAACAAAAACATCCAATAATGACATCAAGGAAACAGTATCCCATTGAATAAAGTCTCTATCTCCTTTAGCTCCTTCATCCTTAATTATCGGAATTACAGTAATTTTTTTATTTATTTTTAATGAGTTATATACTCTTTCAAATGGGTATGAACGAGTTCTTTTTGGAGATACCCATTTTGATATTGCGAAAATGTTTTTCTCGTTTTTTAATAAACATGTTGGTGGGGCAGTATTAATATCAAATTTATTCAGCTCAATCTCTTTTAATTCATCCGATAAGATTAATTTATACTTAATCCCTGTTATTTTTCCGGTTATTTCCATTTTCATTAAATCAATTTGGCTATCAAAAAATTAAAATTATCTACTTCATTAATATCATTTTCTTTGTTTCTTTGAAATCACCTGTTTCTATTGTGTAAAAATAAACTCCACTTGCTAAATTTCCTGCGGAAAATTCTACTTCATATTCTCCCGAAATTAATTTTTCATTCACAAGTGTTGCGACTTCTTTACCTAATGAATTATAAACTGCTAACTTTACATCACCTGCTTTTGGTAAACTAAACTTAATTGATGTAGAAGGATTAAATGGATTCGGATAGTTTTGGTTCAAGGAATATTTTTCAGGGGCTATTGTTGATATATTTCCAATTCCTACAGGAATTAAATCTCCTGTTAAACTTGCATTTAATACTTCTTTATTTGTTGCTCCATCATTCTGAACAAACGCTACAGTTACTATATTGGAATCAACCCACTCACTCTCTCTTTTGTATCTGTAATAATATGTGTATATACCGACATTTGTCGGAATTGTAATCCCTGTCATATCAGGAAGTCCTTTTCTAAATACATGTGGGAAATTACTCTCTCCGTTATTTCCGGGTGGTGTAGGGTATTGAACAAATTTTTCAACCGCCATTACCCTTAACTTATAATTCCCCGGAGGTAATGATTGAGTTAATAAAATCTGAACAGTTGAAGTTATTGAATCCCCCGGACCTCTTACATCAAAAACAACTATTTGCATCGGCGGAACTATTACTTTTCTTGTATTAAATGCCTGATCAAAATTTGCCTGCGAAAAGGGCCAGATATCAGGGAATACATTGCCGTCTCCTTTTAACCACGGAACGGCATTTACATCTGAATAATAACCGCCACGACGCTGTTCAACCTGTGTTGGATTTGAATTATACATAGGGTCAAATCCCGGAAAGTTTGTATGATACTTAATACCAATTATCGAATCTCCTTTTGAATCCATATATGCTTTCAATGCAGGATTGTTAGAGGCACATGGGGCACAAGATGCATTGGTAAATTCTTCCCATAAAACTTTTTTAATCTGTGCATCAGCAGAATTAAATGAGAAAATAAGTAATGCCGTAAATATGTAAATTAAATTTTTCATAATTTATTTAATTAAATTTATTTTTTTAATTTCTGAAAATTCTCCTGAATTCAATCTTATAAAATATACTCCGCTTGAATAATTTTTTAAATCAAAACTCAATTCATAACTTCCTGCAGATAAGTTAGTATATTGATATGACATAATTTCTTTACCTGATAAATTATATAATGTCACTTTTGTCTCAGAAGTGTTCTTTGGCAAATCAAATCTGATTTTAGTTTGTGAATTAAATGGATTCGGATAATTCTGATAAAGTCTGAAATCTGTAGGTTGAACTGAATTTATATTTGTTATACCAACACTGTTAGACGATACTCCATTCATATTCAAAATTATAAGAGAATCGTTATTTACAAATCTTAACTGTGCTGAGTAATTTGTGAAATTCGCTGTTGGTTTAAATCTCACTTTTATTCTCTTGAATTCATTCTCCGGAATTATATGGGTATTTTCTTCGAGAGCAAACACTTCATTTGTTGTTGTTGCAATAATTGAAAGGTTACCGATTCCCGTATTAAAAACTGAAACATAATAAAAACTGCTGTCTCCATTTCTTGTCGTATCAAAATTTATCAATTTAGGTGAAACTGAAATTTCAGGTCTCGGATTTGATGGTGTTGTCTGCCACATTGAAAAAATTCTTTCGGCAAATTCAGGATGATCTATAAATGGATTCCGGATATTCTGATAAAATCTGATTCTGTCATTTCTTAATCTTTCTCTTGAATCAACAGTATCTATATTATTCCAAACCTTTAAAATGTTTTCCTGCTTTGCATCCAGAAATCCGCCGTTATTCCCGTATTTAACTGCGAAATAAAAAATTGCTCTTGCTATATTTCCTTTTTGAATGTCGCGGGGTTCAAATACTTGTTGATTAGTTGAATCAAAACCTAATTTTGAACCGCCAACATTCCAGGTTATGCCTGTTAATGCTCTGCCAAAATCAAAATTAGATCTCACATTATTTGCAGTTTCATCTGTCGGATATAAATGATACAAGTCGCTTCTCATCGGCTCCAGTTCATTAAAAAAACTTTGGGGCCAGGTATGCTCAGTATTGAAATTTTGATTTTGTGCTTCTGTCCTGTTCGTCGCTCTAATTTTTCTTCCGGTGTAAACACATTCAATTGTATCTCCGCCATAGTCATCAATTGTTTCAAACATTCTGTCCCTCGCTGCATTATAACCCAATGAGATGTAACTTAAAGTTGTGAATGGTCTTAAAACATTTTTTAATGCTTCATCTCTTAAACCTTGCGTGAATTTATATATCGTATCCGGATAGACTCCGGTTGCAATCAGTCTTTGAATAATTGTGTAATTTAACTGTGAGGATTCAAATGAAATATAATCGGTTATTGTTAAGTTTTGATTAGTTCTGAAATAAACTTTAACTCCAAAACTGTCATTTGCATTTACCGAAAAACTGTTTAAACTGCTTTGAAAATATTTTGTTTGTGTCCTTGCGTTAGATATGTTTAAATTAACATTTAACGGATTTTTAACATATACAATCAAACTGTCAAAGGTGTTTGTTGTTGAACTGTCAAAATTATAAGTCTGTGGGATATTCTGTGAATACGCCACATTCAATAAACAAAAAAATAGTATTAACTTTTTAATCATCCGATAAAATAAGATTTTTAAAAATTATATTATATCCTAAAGAGATTTACCTAATGGAAAAACCAACAACCGGTATCGAAAGTGATTTTTTTCCACTCCCTTTCTGAATAGTTTCTCATTTTTTTTAGTTTTAATTTATTTATCTAACAGTTAAAAATCCTATATTTTTAGCGTTTTTTTTATGGCTAAACCAAAAAGTGAATATTTTTTCAACAGGGAATTAAGTTGGATTGAATTCAACCGTAGAGTTCTCGAAGAGGCAAAAGATGTAACAAATCCTTTGCTTGAAAGAGTAAAATTCCTTTCAATTTTTTCAACCAATCTTGACGAATTTTTTATGATCCGTGTTTCAGGTCTTAAACGTCAAGTCGCTTCTGATGTCAATGAACTTTCTGCTGATGGTAAAACTGCAACTGAACAAATGACGGATATTTGGAATAAACTTGTGCCTCTTGTTAATGAACAATATACCACTTTTAATGAAATTATAATTCCTGAATTAAAATTTAATGATATCAATCTTCTCGAATATTCCGATCTTGATTCTTTAAACAGAGAAAAAATTGATGAGTATTTTGATAAAGAATTATTCCCGATTTTAACCCCTCTTGTTATTGATAATGTTCACCCTTTCCCTAATCTTGTTAACAGATCTCTCGCAATTGCTATTATTCTTGATGATCCTGAAACTGAAGAAAACGAGGATAAGGTTTGTGTTTTACAAATTCCAAGTAACATACCGAGATTTTATAAACTGGGTGATGAAAATAATTTCATTTCCATTGTTCAGATTATTAAAGCGAACGTTCATAAATTATTTCTCGGAATGAAAACTTCTGATTGTTATACATTTAGAATTACGAGAAATGCTGATATTGAATACGAAGAAGAAGAGGCCGACGATTTACTTAAACTGATAGAAGAAGAAGTTAAAAAAAGAAGACTTGGGATTTTAATAAGATTAGAAGTTGATCAGAATATGCCTGAAAATCTTCTTAATTTTCTCATTAACAAATTAAATGTTAAACAACACGAAATATATAAAATAGACGGTTATCTCAATCTCGGTGATTTAATGGAATTATATAAAATTGATAAACGTGAATTAAAATACGAGGGCTTTTCTCCGAGAATTTCTTCTTATTTCCGAGAAGCAGAAGATGATTATTTCAAAGCAATTTCTCAACGGGATATACTTTTGCACCATCCATTTTATTCTTTTTCTTCTGTTTCTGAATTTATCGCTCAAGCCGCAGAAGATCCTAATGTTTATGCAATTAAACTTACTCTCTACAGAACTTCAGGTGACTCACCGATTATTAAGTCTTTAATTGAAGCGGCAGAAAATGGAAAACAGGTTACGGCTGTGGTTGAACTTAAAGCAAGATTCGATGAAGAGAATAACATTGTTTGGGCTCGTGCGTTGGAAAAAGCAGGTGTGCATGTAGTTTACGGTCTTGTAGGTTTAAAAACCCATTGTAAACTTGCACTTGTCGTGAGAAAAGAAGAATCAGGAATGAAAAGATATCTGCATTTAGGTACAGGAAATTATAATCCGGCAACTTCAAAAATATACACTGATTTTGGTTTATTCACGTGTAATGAATTATTCGGTACAGACGCATCAAACTTATTTAACTATCTTACGGGCTTTTCTAAACAACTCAACTTTAAAAAATTCATTGTTGCTCCTGTGCATATGAGAAAGAGATTGATTTCCCTTATCAACAATGAAATTGAATGTCATAAAACTACAGGGTTAGGAAAAATCATTGTTAAAAATAATTCACTTCTTGATGATGAACTTATTATGAAACTTTATGAGGCGTCAAAAGCAGGTGTTCAGGTGCAAATGATTGTCAGAGGTATTTGTTGTTTAAAACCCGGTATTGAAAATTTAAGTGAAAATATTTCTGTACAAAGTATTGTCGGAAGATTTCTCGAACATAGCAGAGCATATTATTTTAACAATAACGGAAACCCTTTAATTTATTTGGGAAGTGCGGATTGGATGGAAAGGAATTTTGACAGACGTGTTGAAATTCTTTTTCCTGTTGAAGATGAAGGAATTAAAGAAGATATAATAGAATATCTGGAATTATATTTATCCGATAATGTTAAATCAAGAGTGTTACAACCCGACGGAACTTATATGAAAAAACTATTGCTTCCCGGTGAAAAGAAATTTAACATTCAGGAATTTTTCTTAAAGAAAGTGAAAAGGAAACATGAAAAAGAAATTAAAGATGAGATGAGAAAGAAAATAAGTGAGAACAGAATTTTTAAATCTAAAGTCTATGATTAGAAGTGAATTTTTTAATCTTAATATTGAAATTAAATATTGCCTAAAAGAACAGATCTAAAATCTATTTTAATTATCGGGTCAGGACCTATTGTCATTGGTCAGGCGTGTGAATTTGATTACTCCGGAACTCAAGCTGTTAAAGCACTAAAAGAAGAAGGTTACAGAGTTATACTTATAAACTCAAATCCCGCAACCATTATGACAGATCCTGAATTAGCCGATGCTACATATATTGAACCAATCAATGCCGAGTTTATAGAAAAAATCATTATCAAAGAAAAACCGGATGCTATATTACCCACTATGGGCGGACAGACTGCGTTGAATGCTGCTATTGATTTATATGAAAAAGGAATTCTTAAAAAATATGGAATTGAATTAATAGGTGCAAAAGTTGATTCAATAAGAAAAGCTGAGTCAAGAGAACTCTTTAATCTCGCAATGGAAAAGATTGGTCTTGATGTTGCAAAAGGTAAGTTTGTAAAATCATTTGACGAAGCAAGAGATTTTATAAAAGAAATTGGATTCCCTGTTATTATCAGACCTTCATTTACTCTCGGTGGAACAGGCGGTGGAACTGCATATAACCTTGAAGAATTTGAATCAAAAGTGAACAGGGGATTAACATCTTCTCCGATCGGAGAAGTTTTGATTGAAGAGTCTTTAATAGGTTGGAAAGAATTTGAACTTGAAGTAATGAGAGATGTAAACGATAATTTTGTTGTTATTTGTTCAATTGAAAATTTTGATCCTATGGGTGTACATACAGGCGATTCAATTACAGTTGCTCCTGCCCAGACTTTGAGTGACAGACAATATCAGGCACTCAGAGATGCCGCTAAAAAAATTATTTCAGAAATAGGTGTTGAAACGGGAGGTTCTAATATTCAATTTGCAATTAATCCAGTTAATGGAAGAATAATTGTAATTGAAATGAACCCGAGAGTTTCAAGAAGCTCAGCTCTTGCTTCAAAAGCAACAGGATTTCCAATTGCAAAAATTGCAGCAAAACTTGCTATCGGATATACACTTGATGAAATTCCAAACGATATCACAAAAACAACTCCCGCAAGTTTTGAACCTGTTATTGATTATATTGTGGTAAAAATTCCAAGATGGGATTTTGATAAGTTCAGATCAACCAATCCTGAAAGTGATGTTCTTGGTGTGCAAATGAAATCAGTTGGTGAGGTGATGTCTTTTGGAAGAAATTTTAAAGAGGCGTTTCAAAAAGCAATAAGGTCTCTGGAAATTGGCAGATTCGGTTTCGGTGCTGACGGAAAAGATATTTATGAAACAGATTTTCTTCTTGGACTTAGTGCAAAAGAAAAAGAGGAGTATAAAGAAAAGATTTTAAGTAAATTAAAAGTACCAAGAAGTGACAATATTTTTTATATCAGATATGCATTTCTAACCGGTGCATCAATAGATGAACTTTATGATGCAACGAAAATTGATAAATGGTTTTTAAATCAACTTAAAGATATAGTTGCATTTGAAAAAGAGTTGTATTCTTATTCGTTTAATTAAAAAGGAAAAGTTTGGATAGCTCGCACGGGCAAAACAAATCTCGAAAATACTTAGCACTTTTAACCCTCACTGCAATCGGTGTAGTTTATGGCGATATAGGTACAAGCCCTCTCTACGCTATCAAAGAATGTTTCCATGGTTCTCATGCAATTCCCGTTACACCTGAAAATATTTTAGGTGTACTTTCCTGTATATTTTGGTCTTTAATTCTTATCATTTCAATAAAATATTCCATAATAGTTTTAAGAGCAGATAACGAAGGTGAAGGGGGTATTCTCGCTCTTATGGCTTTAGTTGTAAATAAAATTTCACCTAAAGCAAAAGTGATGGTTGTTGCTCTCGGAATTTTTGGTGCAGCTTTGCTTTATGGAGACGGGATAATAACTCCGGCAATTTCAGTTCTATCCGCAGTTGAAGGTCTTTCTGTTGCGACTCCTTTTTTTGAACCGTTTATAATTCCAATTACTCTTATAATCATTATTCTTTTATTTGCCGTTCAGAAAAATGGAACAGGTGGTGTCGGTAAAATTTTTGGTCCTATCACTTTAACTTGGTTCACCGCACTGGCAATACTTGGTTTCTCTTGGATTGTAAAAAATCCTGAAGTTATCAGAGCTATAAATCCGCTTTTTGCTGTTGATTTTTTTATTAATAACGGCTTTATGGCTTTTGTTATTCTCGGTTCAGTTTTCCTTGTTGTTACCGGAGGTGAAGCGTTATATGCGGATATGGGACATTTCGGAAGATTCCCGATTAGGTTTGCTTGGTTTGCGGTTGTCTTACCTGCGTTAACAATAAACTATTTCGGACAAGGAGCATTGCTATTGAGTGAACCTGATAAAGCATATAATCCTTTTTATAATCTCGCACCTGAATGGGCTCTTTACCCGATGATTATTTTAGCCACAATGGCTGCATGTATTGCTTCTCAAGCTGTTATATCAGGTGCATTCTCATTAACATTTCAGGCATTGCAATTAGGATTTTTACCGAGACTTAAAATTGAACACACATCCGAAAGAGAACGTGGTCAGATTTATATACCGAGAGTAAATTATCTTATGTGTTTTGCTACAATCTTACTTGTTATTTCTTTTAAAACATCAAGCAATCTTGCGGCTGCTTATGGAATTGCAGTTTCAACTGCAATGATTATTACGACTGTATTGCTTTTTTATGCAATGAGGAAACTTTGGAAATGGAATTTAGGAGTCTCAATTTTATTGACTTCTGTTTTATTCATAATTGACCTTGCATTCTGGAGTTCAAATTTACTTAAACTTCCTCAGGGCGGTTGGTTCCCGCTGGCTTTCGCTGCATTAATTTATTTTGTTATGACGACATGGAAACATGGAAGAAAAATTCTTATGGAAAAAATTCAAAGAGATACTCAACCCATTGAAAGTATCATTGAAGATTTAGTTAGCATAAGAATGTTCACAATTCCCGGTACTGCAATTTATATGTCATCAAACAGAAATTCTGTTCCTCCTCCATTAATTCAAAATATCCGTCATCATAAACTTCTCCATAAACAAATTGTTATATTGAATATCAGTTTCTTAAAAGTCCCTCATTCCAACCTCGAAGAAAATATTGTTATAGAAAATCCTATTGAAGGATTTTATAAAGTAATCGTAAATTATGGATTTATGGATGTAACAAGTATTGTTCATATTATAAAAATTTTAAATGAAAAAGGTTTAGTAATCAATATAGATAAAACAACATTCTTCTTAGGCAGAGAATCGCTTGTTGTTAAAGAAAAAAATCCATTCAAAAGATTACGAAATAAAATATTTGTATTACTTTCCAATAATGCCCAAAGAGCAAATGAATTTTTCAATATACCAAATACCCGCGTATTTGAAGTAGGCACACAAGTCGAACTGTAATCTCATTTATTAATTGAAATATACTATTTAATAGGGTATATTTGTTTGTGAAAAGAATGTTCATTTATACTTCTGAATTTGATAAATTATGGAAATCAATATTCAAAGATATAAAAAACTTAGAAGAGGTAGAACAATTATTACTACAAAATCCTAAAGCGGGAAATGTAATAAAAGGAACGGAAGGGTTAAGAAAACTTAGATGGAGATTAGATTCTAAAGGAAAACGAGGCGGAATTAGAATCTTATATGTTGATTTTGAATAAAATCAAGTTCTAATCTTTGTAACATTAATTTTAAAAAATGAAAAAGCAAATATTTCTGAAACTGATAAAAAAATTA
>DOWN01000322.1:4932-5240 GCA_003519545.1 Bacteroidota bacterium | reverse complement strand
TCTTTCCCGATAAATCGGGACAGGTTGGTAGTTTCACTCACTCAGAATGACATGTACTTTATATATTGAAATTATTATTTCTCGCTCGATACTCTCATCTAAAAGTATTTCCAACAACAACTATTTTTATCATTAGGTAAATAATGAATAATGTTGCGAGTGTTATAAACCCAATTAATAATTTACCTGTTAATGTTATTTTTGGTTTTGCTAAATCCATAATTTTTATGAATTATATGCTATGAATAATAAAGTTTAAAAATCTCCTCTTCCGCAGAAGTCTTTAACCCTCTCCCGCAGGAGTCTCC
>DOWN01000322.1:4052-4687 GCA_003519545.1 Bacteroidota bacterium | reverse complement strand
GTTTCACTCCCTCAGAATGACAATTATTTTTTTCGTTTGAATGACAAAAAACTTTCCCCCCGCTTTACTCCACCTTCACACTCTTTATTTTCTCAGGTTCAAACTCCGGTGTAACTTGTTCTCCTTTGTCATCCATATATCCCTCTTCTAAATGTATTTTATACACATCAAAGTTATCCCCGTTTCTCACTACATATAAAATCATTCCCCATCCTGCCCACCAGCCGTAAGCAGCCGTGAGTGCGTCTTTCGGAATTTTATAAGTTTCAAATGCTTCCTTATCAAGTTTGTTAAATCCTAACTTCTCTTCCATTATCATTTCTTTTTTCTTATCTATCAATAAATAAACTTCCGTCACCGGTGTATCAAATTCAGCATTCCCTTTACTTACAAACTCCCAATCTAATTGAGGATTTTTCCCCGATGATTCATTTCCCTTATCTTCAATCTTAACTTTCACAGGTGAATCTTTTGATTCAACTGTTGTCTTGTTATCCGTTGCTCTCTCATCCGAAGTACTGAAATTAAACTTGCAGGAAATAAACAATACTGCCAATATTACTAATGAAAATAATTTCATAAAATTAAATTTTGATTAAAATTTTTTTTGATAATTTGTACTTTTTTTACTAAAT
>DOWN01000322.1:3091-3937 GCA_003519545.1 Bacteroidota bacterium | reverse complement strand
AAATAACCCCTCACAAAAAATCCGAATTTACATAAAATTTTTGACAGAATAACCATAAATTCGTGGTTTGACTTTGCATATTATTTTCAGTAATTTTGAGTTTTGTCAATTTTGAATCTGTAAAATAATCATTAAATCTTAACGATGGCTTTAAGAAAGTTAAAACCTGTAACACCGGCGACGCGATATTATTCTATATCTTCTTTTGAAGAGATAACTAAAACCACTCCGGAAAAATCACTTCTCGCTCCTTTGAAAAAATCAG
The DNA here is from genome assembly GCA_003519545.1 of Bacteroidota bacterium. Taxonomy (GTDB): domain Bacteria; phylum Bacteroidota; class Ignavibacteria; order Tepidaquicellales; family Tepidaquicellaceae; genus UBA9002. The sequence continues at coordinate 3,672 of DOWN01000322.1, read as the reverse complement.
GAGGAAGAAATAATCACGGAAGAATCACTACAAGATTCAGAGGTGGTGGTCACAAAAGAATGTATAGAATTATTGACTTCAAAAGAAATAATCCTAACGATGCAAAAGTTATTGCAATTGAATACGACCCAAACAGAACTGCAAGAATTGCTTTAGTACAATATCCTGACGGGGAAAAAGCTTACATCATTGCTCCCGAAGGAACAAAAGTGAATGATACTATTTATTCTACAAATGATGCCGATATCAAAACAGGTAATACTCTCCAGTTAAAATCTATTCCGGTTGGAACTTTCATTCATAATATTGAAATTAAACCGGGCAAAGGTGCTCAGATGGTTAGAAGTGCCGGTACTGCTGCTCAGATTATTGCTAAAGATGAAAAGTATTGTCAGGTTAAACTACCTTCAGGTGAAGTAAGATTAATCAGAAGCGAATGCAAAGCTACCATTGGTACTGTAAGTAATTCAGATCATGAAAATATCAGCTGGGGTAAAGCAGGAAGAACAAGATGGAGAGGAAGAAGACCTCACGTTAGAGGTGTTGCAATGAATCCTGTCGATCACCCGATGGGTGGTGGT
>DOWN01000322.1:2582-2928 GCA_003519545.1 Bacteroidota bacterium | reverse complement strand
TGAAGGTAAAACTTCAGGTGGCGGTCATCCCGTTTCTCCTTGGGGTTTACCTGCTAAAGGTTATAAAACTCGTAAAAAGAAAAATATTTCAAATAAATTCATAGTTAAAAAGAGAAAATAATTATAAATGGCTCGATCGTTAAAAAAAGGTGCACACATTGATTTTAATCTGCTAAATAAAGTAGAAGCTCTTAATAATCAAAATCAAAAGAAAGTTGTCAAAACATGGGCTAGGGCTTGCACAATAATTCCGGAATTTATAGGTCATACTTTTGCTGTGCATAACGGTAATAAATTCATTCCCGTTTTCGTCAGTGAAAATATGGTCGGTCATAAACTCGGGGAG
>DOWN01000322.1:973-2448 GCA_003519545.1 Bacteroidota bacterium | reverse complement strand
TCGCTCATACAAGAACTTTTAGAGCTCACTCCGGACAAAGAAAAGATGAAAAGGGGGGTAAATAATAATGGAAGCACGTGCTATTAAAAGATTTTTAAGAGGGTCTCCAAGAAAAATGAGACTCGTTGTTGATCTAATCAGAAATAAAAATGTTGAGGAAGCTCAGGGAATTTTAAGATTCTCTAAAAAACATTCAGCTGAAATTATTGACCAAACTGTTAACTCTGCTTATTCTAATCTTGTAAATAAATTAGATAGCGGTAAAGTCAGCAAAAATGATGTCATCATCAAAGAAGCATTCGTTGACGGCGGTCCTGTTCTTAAAAGAATGTTACCTGCTCCTCAGGGAAGAGCTTTCAGAATCAGAAAAAGAACTTCACACTTAACAATTATAGTTGAGAATATTGAAGACGAATTAAATACAACTCCTAAAGTTGCAGATACTACAAGTGAAAAAGTAAAGACTACGAAATCTAAGAAAGATAAAGATGTCGTTGAAGTGAAGTCTGAAGAAGTTGATACGCAAACTGAAGAAGTAAAAGAAGTTAAAGAAGTAAAAAAGAAAACAACAAAACCACGTAAAACTAAAAAAACTACAGAAGAGTAAGGAGATTTTTTGGGTCAGAAAACAAATCCAATCGGATTCAGATTAGGCGTTATAAATACCTGGGATTCTAACTGGTATGAAGAGAAATCATTCTCTAAGAAGTTAAAAGAAGACGCTCTAATCAGAAATTATTTAAAGAAAAGATTAGAAAAAGCCGGTATTGCTAAAGTTGTTATCGAGAGAACTCTGAAAAAAATCACTCTCACTATACATACCTCAAGACCGGGATTCGTGATAGGAAAAAGTGGTAAGGAAATTACTCAACTTGAAAGTGAATTGAAATCTATTACTAATAAAGAAGTAAAGATTAACGTTTTTGAAATTAAAAAACCTGAACTCTCTGCTCAACTCGTTGCTGAAAATATTGCTAACCAGTTATCGAACAGAGTTTCTTTCAGAAGAGCTATGAAAATGGCTATCACTTCTTCTATGAAACTCGGTGCCCAGGGAATTAAAGTGATGTGTAGCGGAAGACTTGGTGGTGCGGAGATTGCAAGATCTGAACAATATAAAGAGGGAAGAATTCCTCTGCAAACTTTACGTGCGGATATTGATTATGCTTCAGTTCAGTCTATGACTATTTATGGAATCATCGGTGTTAAAGTTTGGATTTGTCGCGGTGAAAAACTTACTAAATCAAATTAAAATTTCGAAGTACAGGAGATTATAGATTATGTTAATGCCTAAAAGGGTTAAGTTCAGAAAAGCCCACAGAGGAAACAGAAGAGGAAACGCTCAGAGAGGAAACATGGTGGATTTCGGAACTTATGGATTGAAAGCTATGGAAGCCGGTTGGGTTACTGACAGACAGATTGAAGCGGCGAGAATTGCAATGACAAGACATATGAAAAGAGACGGTAAAGTATGG
>DOWN01000322.1:0-824 GCA_003519545.1 Bacteroidota bacterium | reverse complement strand
AGACGGTAAAGTATGGATCAGAATTTTTCCGGATAAACCAATTACTAAAAAACCTGCTGAAACAAGAATGGGTAAAGGTAAAGGTGCTCCTGAATACTGGGTAGCAGTTGTGCTTCCGGGAAAAATAATGTTTGAAATAGATGGCGTCTCTGATGCAGTAGCAAATGAAGCTTTAAGACTTGCTGCTCACAAACTCGCTATCAAAACTAAATTTGTAAAAAGAATAGACTAAAGTTTAAGATATGAAAATTTATCAAATAAGAGAATTGTCAACTGAAGATTTGAAAAATGCTATCAATGATAATTATGATGCATTGGAAAATTACAGGTTTCAAAAAGCTACATCTCAACTGGAAAATTACAAAGCTGTAAAAAATACCAAAAGAGATATCGCTCAGATGTTAACAGTTTTAAAAGAAAGAGAACTCGGATTAAATCTTGAATTAAAAGATAAATCAGTTAAATCAAAATCAGATGTAACTGATAGCGTTCAGTCCGAAGAAAAACCTAAGAAAAAAAGAACTGTTAAGAAAAAAACCGAATCAGAAGAATAAAATTATAATTGTATAAGAATTAAATAATGACAAGCGAAACAACAAATCAAGAGGCTGTAAAACCAAAAAGAAATCTGAGAAAAACCAGAATAGGTAAAGTTACAAGCGATAAGATGGATAAGACTATTACGGTTGCTTATGAAATCAAAGTTAAACACCCTCTGTATAAAAAGTTCTTTAAAAAGACCACGAAGTTCAAAGCTCACGATGAAAAAAATGAATGCAAAATTGGCGACACTGTGAAAATTATGGAGACAAGACCTCTAAGTA
>DOWN01000063.1 GCA_003519545.1 Bacteroidota bacterium | reverse complement strand
GGTGATATACGATATAATTTTGATTTTGAACTTCCGGATTTAAAAACTTCTTCTATAATATCAGTTCATTTGATATTTGAAAATGAAATACCGGAAATGGTTTTGAAAAATAATTCTTTTGGAATGACCGGATTGATTGGAACTAATACACAATGGATTTTTAAGAAGAGTGAAAATCATTTGTCACTTGTGATAAGCGGTGCAGATTTTTTAATGTATAATGGTAATAGATTAATTGATTGTGATAAAGAAGTAATAACAATTATGTGTATTGAGGAATTAAAAAAATGTTTAAATGGTTTTGATAATTTAAAAATTAAAAATACAAAAGTTATCAAAGAAAAAAGAGCAACATTTATACCGGATGAAAATTCAGTTACAGAACGAAATAAAGCGGGAAAAGATTATGGTAATTTTTATATATGCGGAGACTGGACAGAAACAGAATTGCCTGCAACTATTGAAGCGGCAGTTAGAAGCGGAAAAAAAATTTCTAATAATATATTAAAAAAATTTTATAACTAATAAATTTCCATTAAAGAAAAAGGAGACTCCAAATGGAATCAACAATTAAAAAACAAGTAATCGGAAAAGTTTCTTTACCGGGTGAACTGGACAAAGAAAGAGCAATACAAGAAGCATTACTTGAAGAAAGAAAAAGACTTGAAAAAGAATACGGAGTGGAAGATATAAAAAGAAACCACTTCAAAAGACCTTTTGAAAGAGTTTTTACGAAAAATCAGAGAAAAGATACCACTATTCTGTTTGGAGGTCTGACATGGAAACACGAGCAACTGATTAAAGGTGCTTTGGAAGGTTTAGGTTATAAAACAGATTATATTCCTGTTCCGGATAAAAAAGCATTTCAACTTGGTAAAGAATACGGAAATAACGGTCAATGTAATCCAACATATTTCACAGTCGGAAATCTAGTTCAGTTCCTTCAGGGATTAGAAGCAAAAGGATTAACCAAACAGGAAATTCTCGATAACTATGTATTTTTTACTGCGGGAGCATGCGGACCTTGCAGGTTTGGTATGTATGAAGCAGAATACCGATTGGCATTGAGAAATTCCGGCTTTGACGGGTTTAGAGTATTAATATTTCAACAGACAGGCGGTCTATCTCAGGAAGAAGCAGAAGCAGGTCTTGAAATGAATCTTGATTTCTTTCTTGGAATATTAAATGCTTTAATGGTTGGAGATTTAATCAATGATATCGCATATCAGATAAGACCTTATGAAGTAAATTCAGGTGATACAGATAAAGCACTGGAAAAATCAATCAATTTATTTTCTGAAAGATTAAAATCGAAAAAATATTTTGACTTCAATTCTAAACTTGGAAAATTTATTCAAAAAATTCCAACATCTGAATATATAGTTAAATTTTTAGATCAGATTCTCGGTGATTATTATCTTGATACAATGAATGAAGTGAAAGCAATTTTTAATGAAGTTAAGGTTGACAGAACAAGAATGAAACCGATTGTAAAAGTTACAGGTGAATTCTGGGCTCAGACAACCGAAGGTGACGGAAACTTTAATATGTTCCCGTTTCTTGAAAGAGAAGGTGCTCAGGTTTTGGTTGAACCAATTGCAACCTGGATAATGTATATGTTGCACCAGGCGAAAAAAGTTAATGAAGATGAGAGAGGTATCAAAATATCCAATGAACTCGGTGATAAACTTTCCAAAAAAGAAAAATTAAAACTTGAAGCAGATTATAAGAAAATAAAAGTTATTCTTACTATTGCTGAAAAAATATTTGACAGAGAATATAACAGGTTCAGAAAATGTCTTAATGAAATGCCTCATGAATTAATTGATCAGAAAATATTAACAGAACTCGCTCATCCTTATTATCACTCAAGAGTTGAAGGAGGAGAGGGACATCTTGAAGTCGGAAAGAGTATATATTACACAATACATAATCTTTGTCATATGGTATTATCATTGAAACCATTCGGTTGTATGCCTTCAACCCAATCAGATGGTGTTCAGTCAGTTGTAACCTCTGTATATAAAGATATGATATTCCTTCCTATTGAAACTTCAGGCGAAGGTGATGTTAATGCACATTCAAGAGTTCAAATGGCTCTTGGAGAAGCGAAAGCAAAAGCAAAACTTGAATATAAAGATGCACTTGATAAAACAGGGTATTCACTTGATGAAATCAAAGCATATGTAGAAGCAAACGATGATCTGCAAAGACCATTCTATAAAGTTTCTCATAGAAAAGGAATTTCCGGTATCGGAGCAAATTTCTTACTTGATGTGGCTGAGAGAATGAAGAAAGACGGAATTAAGCCCGTAATGAGTGAACAGAAAGAAGATGCTGAAGTAATGATATAATATATTTCAAAAATTAAATTAAACTAAAATGACTGAAAATAAAAGAAAATATTATATCGGTTTAGACGTTGGCTCTACTACTGTAAAAGCCATTGTAGTTGATATTCACACTGATGAAATACTTTGGAGTGATTATCAGCGACACGATACTAAACAACCGGAAAAAACTCTTGAATTACTTAAAAAAATTGAAGAGGATTTAAATTTAAAAAATCCAGATGAGTTCAGAATTTTTGTAACCGGCTCGGGCGGATTTAATATCGGAAAATATCTCGGAGCAAAATTTGTTCAGGAGGTAAATGCTGTTTCTCTTGCTGTTGAAAAATTATATCCGAATACAGGTTCTGTAATTGAACTTGGAGGTCAGGATGCAAAAATTATAATTTTCAAAGAAGATCCTGAAACCGGCAAGAAGAAAAAAATTCCGTCAATGAATGATAAGTGTGCCGGCGGTACAGGGGCTGTTATAGATAAAATAAATGCGAAGTTAAAAATTCCTGCTGATAAACTCTGCGAAATGGGATATATGAACTTGAAGTTACATCCTGTAGCGGGTAAGTGCGGTGTTTTTGCGGAAACTGATATTAACGGTCTCCAAAAATCCGGTGTTCCTGCTGATGAACTTATGGCTTCACTTTTTGAATCAATAATTCAGCAGAATATTTCAGTTCTTACACGAGGTCATACTCTTAGACCTGAAGTATTATTACTCGGTGGTCCGAATACTTATATCAAAGGTATGAAAGAATGCTGGAGATATAATATTCCTAAAATCTGGGAAGAAAGAAAAGTTGTACTTCCGGAAGGAAAAACACCTGAAGAATTAATCAGAGTACCCGATAACGCACAGTATTTTGCAGCGATAGGAGCAATTGAATTTGGAAAAGAAGAAGAAGAACATATTGGAGTATATAAAGGTTGGAATGATCTTGAACATTATATTTTAGTAGGAAGAGAAGAAGAGAAAAAAAGATTGAGCGGTGGAAATGAAACAGGTCTCTATAAAACTGAATCTGAACTTTATGAATTCAAAGATAAATATACTTTGAAAAAATTCGTTCCTGCTAAATTTGAAAAAGGTCAGGTTGTCAGAGGATTTATTGGAATTGATGGAGGTTCAACTTCAACTAAAGCAGCGTTGATGTCTGAGGAAAGGGAAGTATTGATTAAAGCATATCAACTTTCTAAAGGTAATCCTATTGAAGATACGATGGAGATAATTTATAAAATTCAGCAGCAGGTTGAAGACCAGGGAGCAACTCTTGAAATTCTCGGTGTCGGAACTACCGGATATGCTAAAGATATTTTGAAAGATGTTTTGAAAGCAGATGTTGCTTTGGTGGAAACTGTCGCTCACACACAAGCAGGTTTACATTTCTATCCTGACTGTGATGTAATTTGCGATGTTGGCGGACAAGACATTAAAATTATTATTTTAAATCAGGGTAGGGTAGTTGACTTTAAACTGAATACTCAATGCTCTGCAGGTAATGGTTATTTCTTACAATCAACTGCTCAGGGATTCGGTTATCCGGTTGAAGAGTTTGCTGATGTTGCATTTGCAGCGAAAAGTTTTCCAATGTTTGGATATGGATGTGCAGTATTTATGCAGTCTGACATTGTTGATTTTCAAAGACAAGGTTGGAAACCGGAAGAAATAATGGCAGGTTTGGCAAACGTATTGCCAAAAAATATCTGGCTTTATGTTTCTCAGATTCCAAATCTTGCTAAACTCGGAAAAACTTTTGTTTTACAGGGCGGAACTCAGCATAATCTTGCGGCAGTGAAAACTCAGGTTGATTTTATTGAAGATAGATTTAAGGGTTCAGGAATTAAACCTGAAATATTTGTTCACAAACATACAGGAGAAGCAGGAGCGATTGGGTGTGCAATTGAAGCGGTGAGATTATATCAAAATGGACACAGAACTTCTTTTATAGGACTTGATAAAGTTGCTAAAATTATTTTTAAAACAACTCGTTCAGAAGATACAAGATGTTATTTCTGTAAGAATAAATGTTTAAGAACATTTATTGATGTTAAAACAGATGTGAAAGAAAATGCAAATCTGGATGAAGAAAGAAAAAAATTCATTGAACTGAAAGTTGTAAATAAAGAAGAAGCAATAAATCCGAAATCAAAAGTTCTGATGGGAGAAGGAACACAAAGACTTATTATTGCGACATGTGAAAAAGGAACTGTTGAAGATTTGGCAGATATGAAAAATATAAAAAATGAACTTGATGAAATTAAAAAAGCAAATCCGAACTATATTGATTTAGCAGCAAAAAATGCTTTCATAGGTTATAAACCTTCAATTGTAAAAGAAGAATTGGTTACTGAAAGCAAAGGATTCCTGTTCAAAAAGAAAGTAGAAATTTCAGATGAAAATAGGAAAGAACTGCTTGAAAAAAGAAGTAAGATTGTAATTGGAATTCCGAGATTACTGAATATGTATCAGCATACACCATTCTTCACTGCGTATTTTGAAGCACTGGGAATTATGCCGGGTAATTTTGTTTATTCAGAATATACATCTGAGGAATTATATAAAGCAGGTGCAAAACGCGGAAGTATTGATCCGTGTTTCCCTTCAAAAGTTGCAATTCCTCACGTTCATAATTTACTTTATGTTCAGAATAAAAAGAAAAAGATGGATTATATATTTTCACCGATTGTGGATAATATGCCATCTGACTTGGAATATGCACAGGCACATAACGCATGTCCGACAATTACTGCTACGATAGAAGCGGCAAAAGCGGCATTCACAAAAGAGGGTGACTTATTCAAAGAAGCAGGTTTGGAATATTTATGTCCGTTTATTCAATTGGTAAATCCTCAGTTAACGGCAAGACAACTTTTTGATACTTTCAAAGATAAACTTGGTTTGACTGAAAGTGAAAATGAAAAAGCAGTTGAAGAAGGATATAAAGCATATTACAAATTTATGAACGATTTGAAGCAACGTTCTAAAGAAACCCTCGATCAACTGAAAAAAGAAAACAGGATTGGAATTGTTGTTTTAGCGAGACCTTATCATAACGATCCCGGAATTAATCACGAAATCCTTGAAGAGTTCCAAAAATTGGGTTATCCGATTTTCTGGCAGGATACATTGCCGACTGATTCTGAAACACTTGAAGAATTATTCGGGGATGAAGTCCGCAGAGGTGAAATAAAATCACCTATGGACGTTAATGATGTATGGAAAAATTCATATTCAGAAAACACTACCAGAAAAGTCTGGGCTGCAAAATTCACTGCGAGACATCCAAATTTAGTTGCTCTTGAGTTATCTTCTTTCAAATGCGGTCACGACGCACCGATTTATACTGTAATTCAGGAAATTGTTGAAAATTCCGGAACACCTTATTTCTCATTCAAAGATATTGATGAAAATAAACCAACCGGTGCTATCAAAATCAGAGTGGAAACAATTAGTTACTTCTTAAAAAGATACAGGGAAGATATGGTGAAGAAAACTGAAAAAGTAAAATCAATTGAAGAAAAACTAAAAGAGATTGAAATGAGACTAAGAAGTGAAATGGCTCTTGAAGAAAGACTTCTTAAAATTGACAAGAAAAAAGGAAATATGGT
>DOWN01000278.1 GCA_003519545.1 Bacteroidota bacterium | reverse complement strand
TTTACTAAACCTTCCAAAAAATTTATAAATAAATAAAATAATTAATTAAAGGAGAATTATATTTAATGAAACGTATTGGAATTTTATTCGGACAGGAAAATACATTTCCTCAGGCTTTCGTTGAAAGAGTTAACTCAAAACTTGATGCAATGGGCGAAAAAAATATTATCGCTGAATTTGTTTCCATTGATAAAGTAATTCAATCAGATCCTACAAGATACTGTGTTATAATTGACAGAATTTCTCAAGATGTTCCTTTCTATAGAGGTTATTTAAAAAATGCTGCAATTTCAGGAACAGCAGTTATTAATAATCCTTTCTGGTGGTCTGCTGATGAAAAGTTTTTTAACAATGCTTTATCTATCAAAGTAGGTGTACCTGTTCCAAAAACTGTTCTTTTACCATCAAACCAAAATCCTCCTGACACTAATTCTAATTCATTCAGAAATTTAACTTTCCCTCTTGATTGGGAAGGAATATTCAACTATATAGGTTTTCCTGCATACTTCAAACCATTCGCAGGTGGCGGATGGAAAAATGTTTATAAACTTGAAGGTATTGATGACTTTTTTAAAGCATATAATGAAACAGGTCAGTTAGTTATGATGCTTCAAGAAGAAATTAAATTTGACAGTTATTTCAGATGTTATTGCCTCGATAGACAGGATGTTCACATTATGCCTTATGAACCAAGAAACCCTCACCACTTAAGATATTTCCCTGAAAATCCAAATCGTGATCCTCAACTTCACGCTTTGATTAAAGAATATGTTTTAAGATTAAATAACGCACTCGGCTATGATTTTAATACAGTTGAGTTTGCAGTAAGAGACGGAGTTCCAATCGCGATTGATTTCTGTAACCCTGCTCCGGATGCTGATGTTAATTCGGTTGGAAAAGAAAATTTTGACTGGATAGTAGAAGCGGCTGCTAATATGGCTATAAGAAGAGCATTAAACCACAGAGAAGGATATAATAATCTTACTTGGGGTGGATTTGTAAAAACATTTGCTAATGATGAACCAATCGGTGAAATAGTTAATAAAAAAAAAACTCTGAATTAAATACTAAAACTGAAAAGAAAAAAAGAGTTTCTAAACCAAAAGATTCAAACAAAGAAGTAAAAGCAAAAGTTATAAAAGAAACGAAACCACGTAAGAAAAAATTAAAAGAATAACTTTATGTTATACACTTTAGGTATTGAAGAGGAATTTCAGATTGTAGATCCTGAGACAAGGGAACTTCACTCCCATGTTCAGCAGATGTTCGATTCAGGCAGTAAAGTATTAAAAGAAAATCTGAAACCGGAGATGCACCAGTCTGTTGTTGAGATTGGGACAAATATCTGTAAAGATATTAAAGAAGCACGTCTTGAAGTTACGCGTATGAGAAGTGCTCTCGCACAGATTGCTATTGAAAATAATATGAGAATTGCTGCAGCAGGTACTCATCCTTTTTCACACTGGCGTGAACAAAAAATCACTGATAATCCGAGATACCATGAAATAATAAATGAAATGCAGGAAACTGCAAGAGCAAATCTTATTTTCGGTTTACATGTTCATGTTGGATTGGATAACAGGGAACTTGGTGTTCAGATAATGAATGCCGCAAGATATTTTATTCCTCATATTTTTGCATTATCTACAAACTCACCTTTTTGGTTAGGTCGAAATACCGGTTTTAAATCTTACAGAGTTAAAGTTTTTGATAAGTTTCCAAGAACAGGTATTCCGGATTATTTCACGAGCGTCGGCGAACTCGATAATTTTACAAATCTACTTGTAAAAACAAATTGTATTGATAACGCAAAAAAAATTTGGTGGGATATAAGACTTCATCCGATATTCAATACTCTTGAATTCAGAGCGTGTGATGTTACGATGAGAATAGATGAAACTATTGCTTTGGCAGCATTGATTCAGGCAGTCGTTGCTAAACTTCATAAACTGATAAAACAAAATCTTGGTTTCAGAATTTACAGACGTGCTTTGATTATGGAGAATAAATGGAGAGCATCAAGATACGGCATAACGGGAAAATTAATTGATTTCGGAAAACAAAAAGAAGTAGAGTTTGTTTCTCTTGCAAAAGAACTTCTCGAATTTATTGATGATGTTGTGGATGAACTCGGCAGCAGAGAAGAAGTTAGTTATATATTCAAAATATTAAAAGACGGAACAGGTGCAGACAGACAATTAAAAGTTTATAACGAGTCCGGCGGAGATTTGAAAAAAGTTGTTGATTATATTATTGATGAAACTCACAGAGGAATAGTAACACCATTATAATTTTAAAATTAATTCATAAATAGTTTCAATCTAAATGAACAGTGAAATACAAAATGTAACATTTGACAGTGAACTTTCAAAAGGTGCATACAATGCTGTCAATGCATGCTTAAGGCTAAAACCCACCGAAAGAGTAACAATCATTACGGATAACGAGGATATAGAAATTGCTGCTGCCTTAGCCGCTGAGATTAAAAAAGTCGGTTCTGAATTTTCTGTTATGGTTATGGAAGATTACGCTCCACGTCCTTTAAAGAATATGCCTAAACCAATTCTTGAAGATTTAGCTAAATCACAGGTCAGTATTTTTTGTGCTCAAGCAAAAGAGGGTGAACTCAGATCAAGAATTGATATGACAGATGTTGTTGACGCTAATAAAATCAGACATGCTCATATGGTTAATATCACAAAACAGATTATGCTTGAAGGTATGAGAGCAGACTACTCTGAAGTTGATGATATAAGTCAAAGACTAATTGAAAAAGCAAGACGTGCAAAAAAAATATTGGTGAAGTCTGATAATGGAACTGATATGATTGCTGAGTTTACTGATAAAATTAAATGGCTAAAAACAAGCGGAATAATATCTGTTGAGAAATGGGGAAATTTACCGGGCGGAGAAATTTTCACTTCTCCTTTAAAAGTTGACGGCACTTTTGTTGTTGATGGCGTTGTCGGAGATTATCTCTGTGCTAAGTATGGTGATTTGATAAACACTCCATTAAAAATTGAAATTGCTGATTCAAGAATTACAAGAATGGAGTGTGATAATAAAGAACTGCTTGAAGAATTTACTGAATACACAATGACTGATGAAAACAGTAACAGAGTAGGTGAATATGCTATCGGTACTAATCTTGCATGTAAAAAAGTAATCGGTAATATTTTACAGGATGAAAAACTACCGACTATACATATTGCTTTCGGACATCCTTATTCAAAATATACCGGAGCAGATTGGGTTTCAACTACCCATATTGACTGTGTGAGTATTAAATGTTCAATTTGGTTTGATTACGGAAATGAAACAGAACAGGTTATGGAAAAAGGAAAATTCTTAATCTGATTTATTAATGATAAAAGATTTAAGAAAAAAATATAATTCTGAATTTACTGAAGAGAAATATAACTCAATGCTTCAGTATCTTGATAATGCTTACAATACAAAAATTGATTTCAGAATTTCTGAAACTCCTGTTTTTATTACATCCGAATTCAAAAATCTTTTAGTTAATGCATCCAATGATATTTTAAATTTTCTTCAGTCTGATAAATTTAAAGAAGCATCAGAAAAAGCAATACCTCCAGGTCTCGAAGTCCCAAATCAGTCTTCACACACGGATGTTCTCGCAATAGATTTTGCAATTGGTCTCGATGAAAATGGAAATTATATTCCTCAGTTAATTGAACTTCAAGGATTTCCTTCTTTATACTGTTATCAGGAATTGTTAAACGAAGCATTTAGAAAAAATTTTGAAATCCCCGAAAATTATACTCATTATTTCAACGGTTTAAATCATGAGACTTACATTCAAAAAGTTAAAGATGTTATTATTGGTGATTCTAATCCTGAAAATGTTATCCTTTTAGAAATTGAACCTGAAAAACAGAAAACGTATATAGACTTTTTATGTACTGAAAAGATGTTAGGAATAAAACCGGTATGCCTTACAAAAATTACCAAAGAAGGAAAAAAATTATATTATGATATTAACGGAAAGAAAACTCCAATAGATAGAATTTACAACAGAGTGATTTATGATGAACTAAAAGGCAGATCGGATATTAAATATAATTTCAGATTTACTGAAGAACTTGATGTAAAATGGATTACACATCCAAACTGGTTTTTCAGAATCAGTAAATATCTTCTGCCATTTATAAAAAGTAAATATGTCCCCGAATCTATTTTTCTTTCGGACTTAAAAGAAATTCCTTCAGATCTGGAAAATTATGTTTTGAAACCGCTATACTCCTTTGCAGGTGCAGGTGTTAAGTTTGATGTCGTTAAAGAAGATATTACTTCAGTTCCCGATGATAAAAAGCACGAGTATGTTCTTCAAAGGAAAATTAAATTTGCAACTGCCATTGAAACTCTTGATGAACCTGCAAAAGCAGAAATTAGAATCTTGGCTGTATGGAAAGACAAACCTGAATTATGTATTAATCTCGTAAGAATGGGTAAAGGAAAAATGATGGGAGTTGATTTCAATAAAAATAAAACATGGGTCGGTTCAAGTATAGGATACTTTGAAAAATAATTTTATTCCCATCTGAAAGTTTTAATCGCTATTAAATAGACTACCACTCCCCATAAGACTAAAATCCCAATCTCAGGCATCACATCAAAAATTGTAGCACCTTCAAAAGAAATTTTTCTTAAAGCATTATTAAGGTAAGTTAGAGGTAATACTTTGCTCACAGGTTGCAACCATTCCGGGAAATTCGATATTGAAAAAAATGTGCCGGCTAATAAAAACTGTGGTAGTGTTATTAAATTTGCGATTGCCGGAACAGAATTTTCATTTGTTGCCAATCCTGATACAACAAATCCAAAACCAAGAAATATTATCAATGCTATCGTACATAAAATTATCATATTAAAAAAAGTTTCAAACCCGTTAACAAGTGTAAATCCGAAAACAAAATAACCGATTGAAATTAATATCACACTGTTAAAAATGGAAAAGACAAGTCTGCTTAATCCTTCACCACAAACAATTGCAAATTTACTTACCGGTGTTGCAAAAAATCTTTTGATAACAAGTGTCTGTCTTAATATTAGGAATATAAACGCAGCACCAAAAACTCCCGATGAGAGCAAAGCAAAACCGAGTTGACCCGGCAATATGAAATCAATAGTTTTATATTTTCTTCCTTCTATAGTCTGCTGATTCATTTTTGCTACTTTATTTTTTACATCTGCACTTACAAGATTTACATTATCTACTATCTGAGAAATGAGTAACTTTAAAATATTACCGCCTGTCATAGATGCGGTTGTAGTTTTTAAATCAACATCATATATTCCGTTGTTGTTTGTAATTTTTAATAGACCTTCTATAGTTCCCTTCGTTAGATCTGAATTTATCTCTTCATCTGTTTTATCTCTGACAATATTAATTGAGGGTATTTTTACCAGTTCGGAGTAAATCGGATTTAATGTGTCTGAACTTTTATCAATGGCTACATCCATTTTAAAACCACCGCCTGATATAAATCCGAAGACTATTATAAAGATTAAAGGAAAGGCAAGATTAAAAACAAAAGCGGTAGGGTTTCTGAAAAGCCCTGTTAAACTTCCTTTAGTTATAGATAGTAATGCTTTAACCTGTGAATATTTATTCATCTCTCAAATCCTTCCCTGTCAAATCAATGAAAACATCTTCAAGCGTGGCTTCTTTAATTGTGCGGTTTCTTGTGAATCCTCTTTTTAATAAATCTTCAATCAGGTTATCAGGTGTGTCTATTACAAGAATTTTACCTTTATCAATTATACCGACTCTGTCACATAATACCTCCGCTTCATCCATATAATGTGTAGTTAGCATAATCGTTGTCCCGAGTTCTCTGAATTTTAAAATTAAATCCCATAGGTTTCTTCTCGCTTGCGGGTCAAGTCCTGTTGTTGGTTCATCAAGAAAAATTATTTTCGGTGTGTTAATTAAAGTTGTTGCGATTGAAAATCTTTGTTTTTGACCTCCTGATAATTCTTTGAACTTAGATTTTCTTTTTTCAAGTAAATCCACACTTGCTAATATTTTTTCAGGGTCAACTTCGACATTATATAATCCGGCGAATAATTTTATAAGTTCTTCAAGATAAAGATTCGGATAAAAACCGGCTGATTGTAACTGAACTCCTATTATTCTTTTTATCTGAGTTTGATCTTTATCTATGGAGTATCCGTCAATTAAAACTTCGCCTTTTGTTTTTTCACGGAGCGTTTCCATTATCTCAAGTGTTGTAGTTTTACCTGCTCCGTTTGGTCCGAGTAATCCGAAAATCTCTCCTTTGTAAACATCAAAAGATATACCGTTAACCGCTTCCAGATTTTTATATTTCTTAAATAAATTCTTAACTTCTATTATTTTTTCCATTCATTAAAAATAAAAAACCCGCTTTAAAGCGGGTCTTAAAAAAAATTATCTGTAATAATCATCTTCCGGATTATCAAATCCATAATCCTTGTTTGAAAAAATCGCCGGTAATAAATCTTTATATGAACTGCCGGATTCCAACTCATCTTTTGCAATTTTGGAATTTTGATGTAAACCGTCAAGTACAAATTCCATAAGTGAAGCAAGTTCTTTTTCCGTTTCGTAATACTGAGGATATTTTTTTACAAACTCTTCGAGCCCTTTGACTTTTTTTAGTTCGCTAAAATATTCTTTAAACTTCATATTATCGGTTATGTTAATAGTGCCGCCTTCCTGAAACCATTCAATAATATCAAAATAAATATCCTTAGTTTCTTTTTCGTTCTTCTTTTTTCTCTGTAACGGATCAGGGAAATATTTTTTATAAATTTCTCTGACTGATTTTGCTATTAATGCTTTTGCAACTTTAACGGCACCTTCCTGTTCACCTTCAAATACAAGTTCTATTTTTCCGGTGATGCCGGGAATAATTGAGTATAAATCACTTACACGGACTATCAGATTTTCTTCATCGTTTAATATAGCCCGTCTCTCTGCATTGCTTATAAGATTTTCCATTGAAGAAATTGTAAGCCGTGCACTAACACCGGATTTTTGATCTACAAATTCACTTACCCTCGCCTGAAATGCAATCATTTCAATTATTTCTTTGAAATAATACGGAATGTTTATGTTTAAGTTTTTATTTCTTTTTACCCATGATTGTGAATCCGTAATTTTAATTCCGTCATCAAGGGATTTAGGATAATGAGTTATAATCTGTGAATCAATTCTGTCTTTTAATGGTGTTATAATATTTCCTCTGTTTGTGTAATCTTCCGGGTTTGCAGTAAATACAATTAAAATATCAAGTGGGATTCTTATGTTAAATCCTCTTATCTGAATATCTTTTTCCTGCATTATGTTTAAAAGTCCGACCTGAATTCTCGGTTGTAAATCAGGTAATTCATTTATAACAAAAATTCCTCTGTTTGTTCTGGGAATCAATCCGTAATGAATTGCTCCCTCATGTGAGTAATGAAGTCTTTTGTTGGCTGCTTTGATAGGGTCAATATCTCCAATTAAATCAGCAATGTTAACATCAGGTGTTGCAAGTTTTTCGCTGTATCTTTGATCTCTTGAAATCCATTCAATTTCAGTTTCATCTCCTTTTTCAGATATTAAATCTTTTGCAAATTTAGAAACCGGTTCAAACGGATTATCATTAATTTCTGAATCTTTTATAATAGGGATATATTCATCAAGTAATTGAGGCAATAATCTCGCAATTTTTGTTTTTGCCTGACCTCTCAATCCCAGTAGAAGTATATCATGTTTTGCAAGAAGTGAATTTTGTATCATCGGAACTACAGTATTCTCATATCCGACAATATCATCGAACAAAACTTCTTCATTTTTAATTTTTTTTATCAGGTTATCCCTGATTTCATCTTTTACCGGTTTTACAATGTAACCGCTTTTTTTTAATTCACCGAGAGTTTTTATCTTTTGTATGTTCATTAAATAATTTTCAATATTTCAACTTATTCCCGGCAAGTTTTTAAAGCACTGAATTTATTTTCAGCCGGCAAACTGTATATAAGAATGAAGTTGTTCAATTTTTTCTTCTTTTTGTTGAGTATCGTACAGCATTAAATCTTTAATAGATAAAATACCAATTAAAACTTTTTTTTCAATCACAGGAATATGCCTGAAATTCTGTTGCTTCATAATTTGCAGACAATATTCGGGCGTATCGTGTGATTCAATTACGATAACTTCTTTTGTCATAACATCATCAACTATCGTAGAGTTCAAATCCAGACCTTTTGCCACCACCCTTCTTAATAAATCACGTTCTGAAAAAATACCTATCAGTTTTTTTTCTTTATTAAGAATAGGAACCGCACCGACATTATGCTGATCCATAAATTTAACTACATCCAATAATGGATTTCCTGAATTCACATAATGAATTCTGTCTGTTTTTAATAAATCCTTCAACGTCTTCATAAACACCCCCTTTGTTTAAGTTTATAAATTATTTGAAGAAAATCTGTCGTTAATGAATTGTTCGTTTAGATCTTCAGCAGGAGGAGTTACTATAAAAAGAAGATCAATTCTGTTTTCAAGTGTATTTCTGAAACTTATGAATCTATCATCAAGATGAAAGTTCATAAAACTTAACATAAAAATTACTAAAACAAAATATATTATAACTCCCCAAATTATCGCACCGTAGTTTTTTTGTACGGGAGTAACCCATAATTTTGGTTCGTTGTTCATTCTTAAATATAAACATTTTTTTTGTATTATTCAGTATGGTTTGATTATTTTATAAACTTAAGGCATTTTTATCCGTATTTTATATATAACTGAAAATCTGATTCCTTACAAATGAAAAAGAAAAACACATCCTGGACTAAACAACATACAATTTTTTCCGATTTATCCGAAGAATATAAGGTTAAAGGTATGTTAAGTCTCACTTATCTGTATCTTGGAATTTTGTTTGTTGTGATTTTGTATTTTGAATCTGTATTGTCAGATTTACCATTAACACTTTCATTACTGTTATATTTTTCTTTTGCGGTAGGTTTTGCTCTTGATGTAATAGCAATATTTTCAAATTTCATCAGAAGAAATTACACGCTGCTGAGCATATTAATAGGTATAACAATTTGGTGTTTAGTCTTTATCACAATGAGATATGCGGAAAAAGTTTCAGGAGATAATTCATTTGATTTCACAAGTTACATTTGTTTTTTTCTTGCTATAATTTTTATATCCTTTGGCTTATCAAAGTATGGTCAAATAATAAGAGTATCTGTTGAAGAAAGATTCAGAATTTCATCTGAAATAAAATTTGCAAGAAAAATTCAATCTCAGATAATTCCCGATATAAATTATTCCGATAATCACATTGAACTTACAGGTAAAACAGAAAATGCTAAAGAAGTCGGAGGTGATTATTTTGATTTTGTAAAACTACCCGGAAATAAAATTGCGGTAATGATTGGGGATGTTTCAGGACATAATCTCGCGGCGGGTGTATTAATGGCATTTACTAAAAGTGCTGTCAGAACGGAATTGAAATATAATTCAGATACCGTTTCAGTAATAAACTCTCTTAATAATACTTTGTGTGAAAATTCAGGAAAGAATATGTTTGTTACTTTCTTTCTTTTGATTTTGGATTTGGATAATAAAAAGTATGAATTTATAAATGCAGGACATATTCCTGTTATAAAATTATCAGGCACAGATATTTCTAACCTTAACAATAAAAATATTGCACTCGGAATTAAACCTGATTTTAAATTTACTTCTTCAACGGGTGATTTTAAATCAGGTAACAGATTTTATTTTTTGACAGACGGAATACTTGAACGTATGGATTCAAAGAAGGAAGAATTCGGATATAACCGAATCGAAAAAGAAATTATTGAAACAGAAAATCTCAGTCTTGAATCCAGCTTTAACAGAATCATAGATAAAATAAAATCATTCAGTGCAGGTGAATTGCAAGACGATGCAACTTTAATGATTCTAGAAATTAAATCTTAAAAAGCCATACTTGTAACAACTGAATAAATTATCCAGATTCCAAAGACAAATACAGATGTTTTTGTTACTGATGTAAGTGAAATTTTTGCTAGTCCTATGGAAATAACTGTATAAAACCAAATTGAAAATAAATCAAACCTCGTTATCAAACTGTAAATTTTACTTCCGACCGACTCCTCCGAGAATAAAAGACTTAAACTTACCGATTGCATATCTCCCATTATAATTGAGATTATGGTTGAGATAAATAAACCAATTCCCGATATCAACATACTTAACCCTACAACATTAAGAATATTATGAAATTCTGTGGTAGTCCTTAATATTTTTAAAACAATAAAATATATTAAAGACATCAGGAATAATAAAATAAATGGCTGAACAACAGAGCCGACATAAGCAATAATTTTAAACATTGAACCTTCAGGATTCATAAACTGTGCTGCCTGTTCATATTGCTGATCCGCTTGTTCTTTTGTCATTGCACCTTTTTTCACCTGTTCATCAAGTTGTTCTCTTGTTTTTTGTTTTTGTTTGTCCATTACATTTTTCATCAATTCAGGATCTAATGATGAGATTACAGATGCTATCAGATTTAAAACAATAATAATAATTATCGGAACTATCCAATAATTCTTTTTAGGTGTAAACTTGATTGTTGTGAACGTATCACGCGGCTCTGTAAATACACCGGTTATTGCTTCAGAAACTGTCAATTGCTCTACCACTTCCTGCGAATTCTCAGGAGAATTTTCCGGTGAAGAAACTAAATTATTTTGGTTTTGATCTGTATCAGACATTTTGATATATTTTATTTTTATAAATATAGTTTTCTACTTCAGGATGAACAAGATATTTAATAGACTTTTTAAATCTTATATGCTCTCTTATTATCGTTGATGAAATTTCAAGATTCAATACGTTCAGATATTTTACTCTTTGCGAATATTCTGACTTAACTTCATTAATATAATATCCCGGTCTGTTAACACAAATTACTTCTGAAAGTAAAAAAAGTTTTTCCGGATTTTTCCACTTGGGAAATTCTATCAGATTATCCGTAGAGAGTATCAGATATAAATTTACGAAATCTTTTTTATAAAGTTCCTTGAGTTTAATGAGTGTATCTACGGTATATGATTTCTCTGAAGTATTTTTTATTTCAATATCAGAGACTTCAAAATTTTTATCATTTCCAAATGCAAGTTTCGCCATTTCATATCTCTGTTTAGCACTTGCCATATCTGGACTTGCTTCTTTTAGAGGATGAACTCCGGAGGGAATAAACAAAATTTTATCAAGATGCATTTGTTCTCTTACATCATCTGCAATTATTGAATGTCCTATATGAGGGGGATTAAAAGTCCCTCCGAATATCCCGATACGTTTCATTGTTTGTTTATACTTGTTGTCTTTTTAATAAAATCTGAAATCTCCTCAAATACTCTATGAACTTGTAATTCTTTCATACATAAGTGATTGTTCATATAGCATTTAAAAATATTACCATCCCAATACTTTTTGTTTCCTTTGTCAATTGCCGTTTCAGGTGTATAACACGGTGCACATTCAGTTCTATTCCAAATAAATTTATGTTCCACACCAAATCCCGAAACCGGTGCAAGTATATTAGGATCTGTAGGACCAAAAATACCTATTGTGCTTACACCAAATCCCGCTGCGATATGCAGAGTACCGGTGTCATTACTTATGAAATAATCACATCCCGCTATCTTATCCATAAAAATTTCTGTAACCTCAACACCTTCAATCCGCTCTTTAATTTTTTCCCCATGCTCTTTTCCTTCAAAAAATATAATTCTAAAATCCTTTTTTAAAAGGTCAATAAGTTTTAAATATTTTTCAAACTCCCATCTTTTTATTAACATATTTGTTCCGGGATTTAACCCGCCAAATGGAAATATACCTATAGTCTTTTTTTCTGTCCCGCTGATTCCTGATTTAACTAATTTATTGTTTAACTTAACAGGATATCCTTTATCAGTAAAATCATTTGTCAATCCTGATTCATATAATAATTTTACATACCTTGAAGTTTCAGGGATATTCTCATCAAATTCCGAAGTTATATTATATCCCGGAACACCTTTAAATCCTATTCTGTAAGGAATATTTGAATTTTTAAATAACCAGCCGAAAAGTTTATTCCTATGACCTGAAAAAACTAAATCGAATTTTTCTTTTCTTAATATCTGTAAAAGTTTAAATGAATTTAATGCAAGTTTAAATCTGTTTTTCTCATAAACATCCCCCGCATTAATTGATTTGTTTATTTCAGGCAAATACGGAATTAAGTTCGTAACCCAATCAGAATATAGAAATGAAATTTCTGCATCCGGAAATTTTTCCCGGAGTTTCAATATTGATGGAGTAATAAAAACCAAATCTCCCAAACAACAAAGTTTAGCAATCAAAATTTTATTTACATTTTCAAACTTCATTTCTATTGATGGTTTTCATATTGTTCAAAGATAAAACAAAAACCACTATAC
>DOWN01000060.1 GCA_003519545.1 Bacteroidota bacterium | reverse complement strand
ACTTGGCGGGATTCGTGGTGAAGCTAATAATCGTTTTGGACGGATGTGGCAACCCCCCTAAAACGTTTTAAATATTTGAATTGTTAATATTTTAATATGTAACTATTTTCAATGTTTATCAAAATTTAATAATCTATGCCTGAAAAAGATCATCTGACTAAAACCTATAATAACATAATAGTTAAAGAAATCGAAAACGGTAAAGCGTTAAAAACCGGATTAATTCAACTCAACAGACCTGATGCATTAAACGCTCTGAATATAGATCTTATGAAAGAAGTTGTCGAAACTCTCGAATCTTTCGATAAAGATTCCGAAATTGGTTGTATGGTTATCACTGGAAATGAAAAAGCATTTGCAGCCGGTGCTGATATTAAAGAAATGGCAGATGCAACTGCAATTGAAATGCTCTTAAGAGATCAGTTCGCCCGTTGGGATAAAATCAGAAAAATAAAAAAACCTATCATCGCAGCCGTAAGCGGTTTCGCTCTCGGTGGAGGATGTGAACTTGCAATGTCTTGCGATATGATTATCGCTTCTGATTCCGCTCAGTTCGGACAACCCGAAATTAAACTCGGTGTTATTCCCGGAGCAGGTGGAACTCAAAGATTAACTAAAGCAATCGGTAAAGCCCGTGCAATGGAAATGATTTTAACAGGCAAATTTTACACCGCTCAGGATATGTTCAATGCCGGATTAGTAACTAAAGTTGTGCCTAAAGAAGTATTCCTCGATGAAGCCCTTGAACTCGCTTCTGAAATTTGTAAAATGCCTACCATCGCTGTTCAACTCGGAAAAGAATCAGTTTTAAAATCTTTTGATTTAACTATCGAATCCGGACTCGAACTTGAAAGAAAAAACTTTTATCTCCTTTTTGCATCTGAAGATAAGTTTGAAGGTATGAAAGCATTTGTCGAAAAACGTAAAGCAAACTGGAAAGGAAAATAAAAATTGAAATTCTTATTCCCGGCTTTTTTCCTGATTATATTTTCTTTTATTTTCTCTCCAGTATATTCACAGTATGATATAAAAAATGGTGATATTTTAAACGCCGAACAGGTGATGGAGAAAAATAAAGATGCACTCGTCTCCATTTGGTATAATACTGAAAATTATTTTTCATATTACAGCAGAAATGTTAAAGACACAACAATTTTAAACGGCAGTGGTTTTATCGTAACTCCTGACGGATTGATAGGAACTAATAATCACGTTGTTGAATTCCTCGACAGTATTCTTGTAAAACTCAGCGACGGTACTTTTTATGATGCAGAACTTGTTGCGATTGATGATAAAAATGATATCGCTATTCTCAGATTAAAAAACACCGGAGGAAGAACTTTTCCCGTTGTTAATCTCGGAGATTCCGACAGTCTTAAAGTTGGTCAAAATGTTTTTGCAATTGGTAGCCCACTCGGTTTTGAATACACAATTTCTCAGGGTATCATAGCAGCAATCAGATATGATGAAAAAGTAAATTTTTCTGACCCGCTCACATGGGCTTATATAGAAAAAAAATTCGATAAAGTTATTCAGATAACCGCAGCAATCTCTCCCGGAAATAGCGGCGGTGCTTTGTTCAATGAAAAAGGTGAAGTTATAGGTGTGACAACTTACTCATACGGATTTTATGGAAATCTGAATTTTGCAATTGCAATCAACTCTTTTAAAAAAGCACTTGAGAATGCTGTCTCTTTTGAATTTGCCGACTCTGAAGAAGCAAGATTAAAAAGAGAAGAAAATCTTTATAATATAAATTACAGACTATTCACCCGTTTCAGAACGAATGTTATTTCAAACTGGTTTTATTCCAAACAGGCTGACACAATGAAAGCACCTATTGATACATTCGTTGTGAAACAGGATTCAATTAATAAAAGTAATTTTGTAAAAACTGAAATGTTTTTTGATAAACTTGTAGATGTAAGACCGGATTCTTTTGATGTATATAGAGATATGTTAAATTTATATATCGAAACTGAAATGTTTTCTAAAGGTGAAGATATGTATATAAGAATTAAAGAAAAATTTGATAATGACAGTTTGTTAAATACTCTCTCATCAATGCTGGCTAATGCTTACACAAGTTCAAAAAATTATGACAAGGCACTTGGTTTTTATCAAAAACTCCTTAAAGAAGATTCAACAAGTAATTACAATTTATTTCAGATAGGCGTCACTTATGAGAAAATGAAAAAATATAATGACGCTATAAAAATATTTAATGATGTAATTAAAAGAGATTCATCTTACATTCAGGCATACTCTCAGATTGGCGAAATTTATTTCCTGCATTTGAAAGATAATGATAAAGCAAAAAAATATATTGAAAATGCATACAGGAGAGAACTTATGCAAGGTTACTCATCCTATGATCCAAAATTATTATATTATAAAGGAATGATAGCCATTGAAGAGGGTAACAAGATGGAAGCACTTCTTGCTTTCCTTGAACTTAAAAATACTTATACTTATCTCGAAGAAGACACCGAGAAAAAATTAAAACTTTATAACGCTTTAAAAAAGATATTAGACTAAAAAAGAATATATATTTTTAATATTTTATATTTATGATACATAAATTTGATGTTGTAATTATTGGTGCAGGTGGTGCCGGTCTCAGAGCCGCAGTCGAAATTCCAAAAGAATATTCCTGTGCCGTCATTTCTAAAGTTTTTCCACCAAGATCTCATACAGGAACCGCACAAGGCGGTGTATGTGCTGCTCTTTCTAATATGGAAGATGACAGTTGGGAAAATCATGCCTTTGATACTGTTAAAGGAAGTGATTATCTCGGAGATCAGGATTGTATTGAAATTATGTGTAAAGATGCAATCCGTGCCATCATTGAACTTGAACATATGGGTATGCCTTTTTCAAGAAACTCTGAAGGTAAAATTGCTCAGAGAAATTTCGGCGGACATACAAAACCCGCAGATATGAGCGACCCTTATGGAAAAAGAATCCCTGTAAAAAGAAGTTGTTATTCTGCTGACAGAACAGGCCACGTTATGCTTCAAACTCTCTATGAAAACTCAATAAAAAATCAGGTAAATTTCTTTTCTGAATTTTTTGTAACTGATTTAATTATTGATAATGGAGTAAGCAAAGGTGTCGTAGCAATTGATATTAGAACTTCTGAAATTCACATCTTTCATGCTAAAGCAGTAATGTTTGCTACCGGCGGAAACGGAAGAGTTTTCAGAATTACTTCAAATGCTCACGTAGGAACAGGGGATGGATTCGCTCTCGTTTATAAAAACGGTTTACCACTTGAGGATATGGAGTTTTACCAGTTCCACCCGACCGGTCTTTGGAAACTCGGAATACTTGTTTCAGAAGCGGCAAGAGGTGAAGGCGGAATATTACTTAACAAAGATAAAGAAAGATTTATGGTGAGATATGCTCCGACAGTTATGGATCTTGCTCCACGAGATATGGTTTCACGTGCTATTATATCTGAAATCAGAGCAGGTAAAGGAATAAGAGGAAGCGACGGGACAGATTTTGTTTTCCTTGATGTCTCCCATCTTGGGAAAAAAGTTATTGATGAAAAACTTCCGGAAATTACCGGCTTTGCGAGAACTTATCTTGGTGTCGAACCAACGAAAGAACCTATTCCTATTCAACCTACTGCACACTACGCAATGGGCGGAATTCCAACAAATGTAAATTGTGAAGTTTTAAAAAATGAATCAGGTGAAATCGTTCCCG
Organism: Bacteroidota bacterium; assembly: GCA_003519545.1. Taxonomy (GTDB): domain Bacteria; phylum Bacteroidota; class Ignavibacteria; order Tepidaquicellales; family Tepidaquicellaceae; genus UBA9002. Next base: position 3,381 of record DOWN01000060.1, on the reverse strand, counting down.
GACTTTTTGCAGCAGGTGAATGTGCTTGTGTATCTGTTCACGGTGCAAATAGACTTGGAACAAACTCATTACTTGATCTTGTTGTTTTCGGAAGAAGAGGCGGAAAAAGAATTGGTGAATTCTTAAAAACTGCAAGTTTTTCAGATCTTCCTAAAAATGCAGATGAAAAAACCAAAGAGATTATGTCTAAACTTATCAACAGCAAAGGTAAAGAATCAGTTGTTGGTATCAGAACAGAACTTCAACAAACTATGATGGATGATTGCGGAGTATTCAGAACTGAAGAATTACTCGGCAATATGAAATCAAAAATTAAAGAACTGAAAGAAAGATACAAAGATGTTTATATTCAGGATAAAGGTTATGTGTTCAATACCGATTTAATAGAAGCGATTGAACTTGATAATCTTCTTGATACTGCCGAAGCAATGGTTCACAGTGCATACGAAAGAAAAGAAAGCAGAGGTGCACATACAAGAGAAGATTTCCCGAACAGAGACGATGAAAACTTTATGAAACATTCTTTCGCTTTTAAAAACGATGCAGGCTCTCCTGATATAAAATATAAACCTGTAACCGTCACAAGATATAAACCAATGGAAAGAAAATATTAATTATGAAAAAAATTATTTTACTTTTTTTTCTTTTTGTGACAACTTCCGGTTATTCTCAATGGGAGAAAAATCTGAATCTGAAATTAGGTGACTATACTTATACCACTAAATACGATACTGCAAGTTTAGAAACATCTTTTCAATTAATCAAAAACGGCAAAACTGTATTTACAGGTATTAGTGAGTTTATGATTGATACGGTAATGTATTTTGATATTAATAATACCGGACAGAAAAATATTTTTATCTCTGAATATTCAGGCGGTGCTCATTGCTGTTTTTATTTACTTGCCGGTGTTATTTCAGATGATAAAATAAAAATTTATGATACTTTATACATTGGAAATGTTTTGTTTGAATTTAAAGATTTAAACAACGATGGAAAATATGAACTACAAACAAATTTTGACGGTATTGCTTATGCTTTTACAAACTATGCAGAAACGAGATTTCCTTTACTGATTTATTCCTGGAACGGTTATAAATTTGTAGATATTACTTCTCAATACCCTGAACTTGTAAAAAAAGAAATTGATATATTTATGCCTGAAATTGCTGAGATTAAAAAAGATCCTGAGTTCAAATGTCTTGGTAAAGATGATGATACTTTTAATACACCTGCCGGCTCTTTAAAAACTGTTCTTACTGCAATCGCTTATAGTTATATGTCTATTGGTGAAACTTCTAAAGGTATTGATTTAATAAATAAAAATTACAACTGTCCTGACAAACAAAAGTTTTTAAACGAATTAAATGAATATTATAAAATTAAATAATTTATGAGCAATTTAAACATCAGCATTTTAAGATATAATCCCGAAAAAGATGATAAACCTTATTATCAGGATTTTACGCTAACTGAATGGAGCAAAGATATGCGTGTGCTTGATGTTCTGCACGAAATTAAATGGAAGCATGACGGTACATTAACTTTCCGAAGATCTTGTGCTCACGGAATTTGTGGTAGTGATGGTATGAAAATTAACGGTAAAAACAGATTGGCTTGTTCTTTGCTCTTAGGTGATATTAATACTAATAAACCTATTGTAATTGAACCTCTGCCTTCTTTGCCGATTATAAAAGATTTGGTTGTTGATATGTCTTCTTTCTTTATGAAATATGAAGTCGTTAAACCTTATCTGATTAACACAACTCCACCTCCTCCTGATTCTGAAAGATTACAGTCAAATGAAGATGCAGAAAAACTTTTTGAATCTGCAAAGTGTATTCTGTGTGCTTGCTGCACTACTTCTTGTCCTTCCACCTGGACAAATGAAAATTATATAGGTCCTGCGGCTTTATTGAAAACTTACAGATTCGCTTTTGATACGAGAGATGATGCACAGGATGAAAGACTTGATATAGTTGATACACCTGATGGAATTTGGAGATGTCATACAATTTTCAATTGTATTGAAGCATGCCCTAAAGAGATTAATATTACTTGGCATATTTCTCAACTAAAGAAAAAAATCTCATCTCGGGAAATTTAATCTGAATTATATTTTGGTTAGTTTTAAAAAGAGGGAATCTGTTTGATTCCCTTTTTTTATTGAAATAAAAAGATTATAAAAATATAAGTCGCAAATAAAACAAAATGTATAAATCCCTGCAAAGCATTCGCTTCTCCTCTGCTTGTGCTTAATATCCCAATAATTATCGTAATTAATAACATCACAGTCATATAAGGTGTGAGTGCAAGTGTAATTTGCTGTCCTGTTATAAACCCGACAATAATTACTGCCGGAATAGTAAGTGTTATTGTCGAAAGTGCAGAACCTAATGCAATATTAATTGTTCTCTGCATTTCGTTATTTCTTGCTGCTCTGATTGCAGTTAAACTTTCAGGCGAAATTATAACAAGTGCCACTATAAACGAAGCCAGATATTTTGGTAAACCTAACATATAAACTCCGTTATCTATTGCCGTTGATAAATACTCTGCAAGAATTGAAATTAAAACAATTGCGATAACCATAATTATGGAATGATATACCGCACTTTCTTTTTTTATGTCAATTCCAGGAAATTCTTCTTTAATCTCACTGAGCATTTTATGCTTCGAATATGAAAAATACATTTTGTGTTCTTTAGTCTGCATTCTCACAAAAAAAGCATAAAGAGATAAACAAACAATTATAAGAAAAATCTGATAAGGTTTTTCATGTCCTCCTTCATGCGGTATTGAAGGAAAAATTAATCCCAATCCGGTTACAATAAGTATCATTGAAAAAAATGAAACAGAACTCTTGAGATTAAAAAACTGCTCTCCAAATTTAAATCCACCAATAATCATACTTAAACCTATTAATCCGTTTAGTAATATCATCACTGTTGAAAAAATAGTATCTCTCGCAAATGTCGGATCTTCATCTCCGTTTAACATAATTTCAGTAATCATAATGATTTCAACTGTTATTGCAGTAAATGTTAAAATAAGAGTTCCAAAGGGTTCACCGAATTTATAAGCCAAAATCTCCGCATGATGAACTACTCCCATTGCAGCATAAATTATGATTATAAATAAAATAAAAAATACGGTTAAGGATAATGTTAGCGAATAATCCTGAAATAAATCCTGATGAAAAACTGCTACTAAAATTAATGATAAAGCAGAAAGAATTAACGAATGTTCTGCTTTAAGTCTGTTTATAAGTGTCATATTACTTCAAATATATACAATTTAAGACATTTTTTTAATGCAGGTTTTTTATTCTACTTGAATATAATTTTTAATTGTTTTAGTTTTACATACGTCAATTAACAC
>DOWN01000174.1:530-8069 GCA_003519545.1 Bacteroidota bacterium | reverse complement strand
GAATTATACACTTACTTTATTTTCACGTAAATTAATGAAAATTAGAGACTTAATAAAAAAAATATAAAAATACTGCTTACTTTTGATGAATTTTAATTTGTGAAAATTACAGAATAAAAATAATTTGCATCAGACAGCAAAATTAATATGTTAAACTCAAAAAATCAAAATACAGACAGCTACAAAAATTTTCACTTTAAATTTCAAAGGGTAAAAAGGATAATATATTCTTTTTATGCTGTCGGGGAGGCAGTAAATATTTGCTGCCTCTTTTTTATAAACCAAAATTTTATAACAATGAAAACAATTATTTTTACAATCGCAGTTTTATTTTTCAGCATTGAAATATCTTATTCACAGAATATTCAATGGACAAACTATCTTTCAACCACAAACCTTTTCAAACCCGGAAATACCACAATGGATAATTCCGGAAATGTTTATGTCACAGGGACAGGCGGAACTTCGGGTATTTCTGTTCCGAGATTCTGGAAATTAAATTCTTCAGGAGTAGCGGTATATACTTTGTCATTTTTAGGACCTTTTTATACTACGCCAAACCATAAAGGTACTACAGTAAACAGTTCTTTGAATGATAATCTCGGAAATCTTTATCTTGCGGGAGCAACGGACAGTGCAAATTTTAATTCTAAAGGTTATATAAGCAAATGGGGACCAAACGGAGATTCGCTCTGGAAAAGATATGCGGGAATAAATGATACGCTGGGATATGTAGAATGGCATTCAATAAAATTTGACAATCAGGGAAACTTAATAGCAGGGGGGTTAAACTACGGATTAGGAGCAACACCAGGAAACTGGTTTTTTATAATTGCCAAGTATAATACAAACGGAGATGTGATTTTCATCAGAAGATACAGACCTGTTCAGTATGATGAAATAGTTCCTACAGATATAAATATAATGTCAGATAATTCAGGAAATATTTTTCTTGCCTCTACTATAAAAACAACAATGTCAAATTATAATTTTGCATTAGCAAGATTTAGCAGTTCAGGGAATCCGTTAGGAGTAAGTTATTATGATAACGGTGGTTCGGATTTTTTGACATCGTCCGTAATTGATAACTCCGGTAATATTTATTTATTCGGAACGAGTGCAAATATGTCAGGAATGCAGGATGGTGTTGCATGTGTGAAGTTTAATAATTCAGGTGTTCAGCAGTGGGTATTCAGAACAGGAACATTGTTTACAAGAGCAAGCAGAATGACAACGGGAGTAAACAATGATGTTTATATCACGGCAAAAATCAGCACCGATGCACCGTTTTTTGATTACGGAGTTTTGATAAAAATAAATGCAACAACCGGAGCAGAAGTTTTCAGAAAAACAATGGATGCACCATCAATTTCTGATAAAATGTCAGCGGTAGCGGTTTCAATGGCAGGGACTGTTTATTGCACTGGAGTATTTGGAGATGGTTCTGCGAATAATACAATTCAGACAAGGGCATATACAATAAATGGTGATTCGCTTTGGAGTGTGAATTCTAATTCGAATATTGATCAAAGTTTAAATCCGGTAATAGTAGTAACGGGTGCAGGAAATAGTATTCTCGTAAGCGGATCGAATGCAGTTTCAACTAACAATATTCAAGCATTGGTGATTAAATTTTCAACATTGACAAGTGTAGGCGGTGTATCGGAGATAGCGGAGGGATTTAACTTAAGTCAAAATTATCCAAATCCATTTAATCCTGAAACAGAGATTAAATTTTCTATAAATCAATCCGGGTTTGTAAAGATGGCAGTATATAATTTGCTCGGAAAAGAGATTGCAACCTTAGTAAAAGATAATTTGAAATCAGGCGAATACAGTGTGAAGTTCAATGGTCAGGGTTTGAATTCAGGGATTTATTATTACGTGTTAGAATCAAACGGAAACCGCGAAACTAAGAAAATGATGTTGGTGAAGTGATTTGAGGTTTAAATTAAATGAAGTTAGATTGTGATTATCAAAAGGGGCTAATGCCCCTTTTGTTTTTTATAGTTAATTTTAAAATTTATATTTATTTTTCATTTATATAACTAAAAATTGTTGAAAAATATATATTTATTATTGCTGCTTATTATGTTATGCTTTGTGAAGAGCAGTAATTCGCAAACTTTTGATCCAATTAATGACAATAAAATTTCTTACCGTAATGAATTCAACATACTATATGGATTTGAGGAAAAAATTGAATATGCCAAACATTGGTTATCACCAACACTTTATTTTTCAAACTTAAATAATAAAGTTTATTTAACAGAACTTTTTAACTTTGTTAAATTAAATAATTCAAAGATTATTGAGCTATATATAGATTCTTTGAATTATTTAAATATAAGTGATATACTAATGCAATTTGATGTAAGAATTATATTGACACCAAAAGACTGGTCAACAAATGGTACTTGTACACTTAGATTATGTGATACTATGGACGCATTTAATTATTTTGACTATTTTCTAAAATCAGGTTACTTTGAGAAATTGGATTTTTTTCCAGTAAACCGATTAAATGATAATTTTTATGACCAATAAATCTTATTTCACGAGTACCATTTTTCTTGTTTGTGAGAATGAACCTGAAATAATTTTATAATAATAAACACCGGAAGGAAAATTAGACATATTAATATTTAATGAATGATTACCTTGATTGTATTTTTGGTTGTTAATTGGTTTTATTACTTCCCTGCCGTTTAAATCAATGACGTTCAATGAAATTTCAGAATTAACCGGCAAATAAAATGAAATAGTTGTTACCGGATTGAACGGATTAGGATAATTTTGATTTAAGACATACGAATTAGAAATTATTTCAGATGAGTTACTGATGTCTGTTAAATTTGTATCGCCAAATACAACACCATTCAAAACACAACCGGTTAACGTAGCAAAATTTTGACATGGTGGAGGTTCACCAGAGCAATAGTTTGTCAAACCAACATCAGACATATAACTTGCATTTGCATAAATTAAGCCATCATGAAGAAATACTTTTCTATGTTTATTTGAAAAACCTAAGATACCAACTGGATATGACGTAAGAATACATCTTCTTAAAGAATATGGGTTGATAAAACAATTTACTTGCCTTCCGACTGCAGAACCTAAACTATCAATAATTTTATCATTCGGAAAAATACCGCATCCATTACCTTCGGATCGTTTTATCAAACAAGTGGAAGAAGAGTCATATCTCACCCAGCCATTATATATCATTAAATTTGGGGCTAATATGAAAAAATATTTTTTCCCTTCAATAAGAGTGTCTTTTGTAATTTTTACTTTAAATTTAAATGAACTTGGAGGAAGTTCTGTATAACTATAATAAGTCCATTCATTTCCGACTTTAAGCGGGAAATATCTGTGAGAAATGGTATCCTGTGAATAGGAAACCGAAGATGCAAATATGAATAAAAAAATGGCGATGTGTTTCATAAACGTAAATTTTAAATAAACTTAAAAATAAAACTTTTATTTATCAAGGACAGATTTGAGGAAAAGAAATGTAAGTTTAAAAATTATTTCGAGCTAATGAGGGGAGTTGAACCCCTGACCTATTGATTACGAATCAATTGCTCTACCAACTGAGCTACATTAGCTTGTGAATAAAAATAAAAAATAAATAAATTATTTCATATAGAATTAATTTAACTTTGTAAAGAGTGTGGGATTTTTATTCCGATGGGTTGGGATAAGGATGGCGGGGGTTTAATTATTTCACCGCGAATGTAAGGAAAGACTTCACCGCGAATGAGAAAGAAGATTTCACCACGAATTCTCACGAATTTAACAAATTACACGAATTAAAGGATTGGATTTAAATGTTATACTGGATTCAAGACGAATTCAATAACTAAGAGATTCTTCGGTCGCAAGCTCCCTCAGAATGACAGGGGGTGGATAGTTTGCAAGGGATTCTTCTCCTGATGAATCGGGATCAGAATGACAGGGAGATTTATAAGGTATTTTTTGAATTCGCAGGAGTCCCTTTCAGGAGACTCCTGCGGGAGAGTGGAGAAATAAAAATTAGATTCTTCGGTCGCAAGCTCCCTCAGAATGACAATTGCTGATAGAATGACAATGAATGAATTCATTTGAGGGATTCTTCTCCCGATGAATCGGGATCAGAATGACAGGGGTGGTTTTATTAAGTGTTTTGTGTTCGAAGGAGTCCCTTTCAGGAGACTCCTGCGGGAGTTAAGGGTGAATTATTTTGTGTGGGATTCTTCGGTCGCAGGCTCGCTCAGAATGACAGGGGGGTGGATAGTTTGCAAGGGATTCTTCGGTCGCAAGCTCCCTCAGAATGACAATTACTGACATAATGACAGAAGGATTTTTCTAAAAATCTTATTATAAATTTAAAATCCCTGATTTTTATAAAATGTAATTAATCAAAGTATTATTACTACTATTTGATATTAAAATTGCTTAATTTAAGAAATATATTAGTATTTAATTATAGTTATGATATCAAAACTATAAAAATACCAATAAAACCACAATTTCAGTAATATGAACAATTATTACATCTTAAAATTTATTTGTACGTTTTTTCTAATTGCATTTACAGGGTTATTATCTGAAGTTTCAGCTCAGAGTTACAGTGGCGGAAGCGGGACTGTTATGGATCCATACTTAATTTCCAATAAAAGTGATTTAGAATATTTATCAGAAAATTCAGGAGAATGGGGTAAACATTTTAAACAAACATCTGATTTAACATTTGTTGATGCAGATTTTCAAATTGGAGGAAATTTTTATAATGGCGGAAGTTTTTTTATTCCTATAGGAAACCTGACTATAAAATTTACAGGAAGTTATGATGGAAATAATAAAAAGATATCCAACTTAAAATTTAACGGAGGAGCGACTTTTTATGTTGGTTTTTTTGGATACACAACTAACACATCCCAAATAAAAAATTTAACATTACTTAATGAACAGGTAAATGTTAACTCCGGACAATATACCGGTGGACTTGTAGCATGGAATGAAGGTTCAATAACTGATTGCTATGTAGATGCAGTAATAGACGCAGCGACAAATGTTGGAGTTCTTGTAGGAAACAACAGAGGACCAATTCTAAGATGTTATGTAACCGGTTCAGTGAATGCCGGCAACCGCGTAGGCGGACTGGTTGGCGTTTTAGGAGCGGGAGGAAGTATTAGTAATTCATTTAGTAGAGCATCAGTTAGTGACAGAGCAGTACAAAATTTATATGGTGGATTGGTCGGTGATTGCGGCGGTAATATTACAAACTGTTATGCGACCGGACTTGTAGATGTACCGAACAGTTTTCGTGGTGGATTAATTGGCAGAAGAATTACCGGAACTGTCTCGAATAGTTACTGGGATACAATTACTACCGGTTTATCTACATCAGATGGTGGAACAGGTAAAAATACAACACAAATGAATACCCAATCAACATTTAACACTTGGGATTTTACGAATGTTTGGGGAATAAACGGAAGTATAAATTCAGGTTATCCGTACCTTCTAAATAATGTTCCACCGGTATTAGCACCAACGACACAGGCATTTGATTTAGTTTTCAGCAGTGTTCAAAATGTAAATTTTACAATAAACTGGACGAATGGAAACGGTTCCGCAAGGGCTGTTTTTGTTAAGCAAACTAACACAGGAACTGTCTCCCCTACTGATAATACAACTTACACAGCAAATTCAATCTTCGGTTCAGGAACTCAAATTGGTGTTTCAGGATGGTATTGTGTTTATAATGGGACAGGTTCGAATGTGACAGTAACTAATCTTTCACCGGGAACTGAATATAGAGTGATGGTGTGTGAATACAATGGTGGAGCAGGTAGTGAGGTTTATAATATATCGAGTGCAACAAATAATCCGCGGAACCAAACGACATTAAATACATTCCCTGTTGTAACAAGTTCAGCAGCAACAAATATTTTATCTTCATCGGCTGATTTGAACGGATCTGTAAATCCAAATGGATTAGCAACGGACGGATATTTTGAATGGGGCACGGATAATACTTTAACAACTTTTAGTACAACATCGACTCAATCAGTGGGATCAGGTACTTCAGCCGTAAATATATCGGCTAATTTAACAGGTTTAACGCCGAACACAACTTATTATTTCAGGGCTGTTGGAGTAAATTTAAGTGCAACAGTTAAAAGTTCAATTTTGAATTTCACCACTCCTGCAGCATTACCGACAGTTACAACAATTGCAGCAACGAATATTACTGTTTCATCCGGAACATTAAACGGAACTGTTAATCCGAACCTTGGAGCGACTGACGGATATTTTGAATGGGGTACGGATAATACTTTAACAACTTTTAGTACAACTGCAGTTCAACCTTTAGGTTCAGGAAATACACCTGTTGATATAAGTGAAAACTTATCAGGCTTGCTTTCAGGAACGACATATTATTTCAGAGCAGTGGGAAGTAATTCCGCGGGAATAACGAAAGGTTTAATATTAAGTTTTACAACGAACATTCCGGGTTTATCTCAATGGGAACCGTTTGAAACGCTTTTCCTTCATTCACTTTACAGTATATCTTTTGTTGACGGAAATCCTTCAACAGGCTTTGCTGCAGGTGAACAAGGAACAATTTTAAAAACCACAAATTATGGTGTGAACTGGACTACTGTTCTTTCAGTACCCGGCAGATGGTTTAATTCAGTACAGATGTTTAATTCAAATGTAATATACGGAGTTGGCACATATGGAATGATTTACAAATCGGCTGATGGTGGTAACACCTGGACTGATCAGTCTATAAACGGATCAGATAAACATTTCAGGTCAGTATATGTAGTTTCAGCAATAGAAGCTTATGCAGTTGGATTTGCAGGAACATTTTATTCAACAACAGACGGAGGTTCTACTCCTTGGGTTCAGAATACACAAATCCCATGGTCAATGCATTCAATAGCGATGTCACCTAATTTTTCAGTTTCAGGAAATGGAATTATAGCCGCAACAGACGGGTATTTATACAGAAGAACAGGTTTTAGCGGAACCTTGAATCATATTAACATAAGACAAACACTTGGAGTTTATGATTATTTAAATTCGGTTGTATGGCTTGATGATAACAACGCGATTGTAGTCGGTAATAACGGAAGAATTTTGAAGACATCAAATGCGGGTGCTTCCTGGACAATAAAAACAAGCCCAACGGGTAATCATTTAAGAGCGGTTGAAGCAATAAATTTTGGAGCAGGAGAATTTGTAGTTATAGCGGTTGGAGACAACGGTACTATAATTAGGTCGCATGGATTTGCCGGAACAGTTGGAAACAGCTGGACGGTTGAATCATCAAATACTACTAAACATTTATACGGAGTATCATTACCGTCACTTGCTTATGGGTTTACTATCGGAGAGAAAGGTCAGGGCGACTCCCCTCCCGGACCGGCGTCTTATGTTAATCATAATTTAACAATAAGTACAACTACTGTAACACAGATTAACAGTGTAATACCTGAAAGATTTGAATTAAAACAGAATTATCCAAATCCTTTTAAT
>DOWN01000174.1:0-405 GCA_003519545.1 Bacteroidota bacterium | reverse complement strand
ATTATCCAAATCCTTTTAATCCGATTACAAAGATAGATTTTTCAGTTCCGAAAAATGAGTTTGTCACAATTAAGATTTATGATGTTTCAGGAAGAGAAATATTCACATTATTAAATGAAACTAAAGCAGCAGGAAATTATTCAGTGTCATTTAATTCACAAAATTTATCAAGTGGAATATATTTTTATATGATGAGAACAAATGGATTTGTTCAAACAAGAAGAATGGTACTGATGAAGTAGGAATAATGTATTTTCGATAAGGTTTGGTGGAATACTCTATTAAATAAGATAAGCTCTTTCCTAAAAAATAAATTATTAAAAAATTTATATAAGGAAAAAATAATTATTCATTAAGTTCTTTTAGATATTCATCTATTTCTTTTAAAATTCGGTGTTTCTCACC
>DOWN01000362.1 GCA_003519545.1 Bacteroidota bacterium | reverse complement strand
AAATCATTTGGGTGTGAATATAAATCTGCTGAAAAATTTAAATCTGAATTAAACTCGTTACATATAACAAAAGGAAAAAATATAAATCAAAATTATATTTATAATGACAGTGAAAAACCTTCCGGCATCTCAAAAAAAGATCTAGAAACTTTCAGAAAATTATTTGGATGACCGGAATTAAAAATTACTTTGCAAATGAACGAAAAATATAAAAAAATATTGATGGCGGCTGAAGTTTTTAAATCTATCTCGCATCCTGAAAGATTAAGAATAGTTGAAGTCCTGTCGCCTTCAAAAAAATATTCTGTAACAGAAATTTATGAATTACTGAATCTTCCTCAGGCAAAAGTTTCGCATCACTTGACAATATTGAAAAATAAAGGTGTTTTGATTTCAGAGAAAAAAGGAAAAAATATTTTTTATTCTCTCTCCAATCCCGGGCTGTCTAAAGTGTTGGAAACAATTGAAAAATATTGCAGTACCAAATAACTAATTTGATTATATATCTAAATATCTATATATTTGCATATATAAATTATTAATCTGGAAATACTCGGATACATATCGGCTTTTATTGTGGGATTTACTCTCGGCTTGTTCGGTGCCGGCGGGGCTATACTCACAATACCTATTATGGTTTATCTTTTTAGCGTTGAACCTATTCTCGCTACCGTTTATTCTTTATTCATTGTCGGAGTTACTGCATTTATAGGTTCTGTTAATTATTTAAAAGAGGGTATGATAAATCTGAAACAATCTCTTTATTTTTCTATACCCTCAGTAATCATTATGATTCTGATGAGAAAGTTTCTCATTCCATCAGTTCCCGACAATTTAAATTTCCTATCTCTTTCTTTTACCAAAAATACAGGTATTCTCGTTTTATTCAGCATTGTCCTGCTATCAAGTTCAATATCTATGATTAAGGGTGGAGTGAAAGCGGAAATAAATTCTCAAGTGATGTCTAATAAAGATAAACTCATATTAATTTTTTCCGGTGTAGCAACCGGGATTATTGGCGGAGCAGTTGGTGCGGGAGGCGGATTTGTTATTATCCCGGCTCTCGTTCTACTTGCAAAAATGCCTGTCAAAAAAGCAGTTGGGACTTCTCTTATAATTATAGCAATCAATTCTTTAACCGGTTTTATCAGCGATTTAACGGGAGATTATTATTTTGATTGGAAACTAATATTGATATTTTTGGCAATCGCAATCGCGGGAATTATTACGGGCGGAATTGTAGAGAAAAAAATATCTCCGGGTAAACTTAAAGTATCATTCGGATATTTCATTTTAATAATGGGTATATATATTTTTTTAAAAGAAACAATTTTTAGCTAAATGTTAGAAAATATAATTGAAATAATTCGTTCTCCATGGGCTTGGTATGTTTCAGGTCCGTTAATCGGTCTTATGGTTCCAGCTTTACTTTATTTTGGAAAATCTCTCGGTGTATCCGGGTCTTTCAGAGATATTTGTTCTGTTACAATGCCGGACAGTAAAGTTGAATTTATCAGAAATAATAATATTAAAGATAACCATTGGAATATTTTTTTCCTGTTGGGAATTTTTGTGGGTGGTTATATAACTTATAATTTCCTTATGGATCCAAAAGTTGAACTTTTTCCGGAATCTTTTTATTCAGTTAAAGGAGTTATAACACTTATCATCGGTGGCTTTCTTGTTGGTTTTGGATCTCGATATGCCGGTGGTTGCACTTCAGGTCACGGAATTACAGGCTTATCCACTTTTCAACTGCCAAGTTTATTTGCCATTATTTCATTTTTTATCGGCGGGTTCATTGCTCTTTTTATAACTGATTTTTTAATAAATTTAATTTAATTTTTTTGAAAAATTTAAAATTTTTATTTACAGGTTTAATATTCGGAATAATAATAACTAAAGCTGAAGTTGTAAGCTGGTTCAGAATTCAGGATATGTTCAGATTTAAAGATCCTTATATGTTTTTAATATTAGGTTCTGCGGTTCTGACAGGCGGTTTGTTTGTTTTGATTATTAAAAAATTTAATCTGAAAAATTTCTATGGTGAACCTATTGTGATTCCCAAAAAGAAATTTAACAAGGGTTATATAATAGGTGGTATGATTTTCGGAATGGGTTGGTTTTTGTCAGGTTTATGTCCCGGTCCTATGGCTGCACTGATTGGTGCAGGATATCTTCCTGTTATTTTTGCTTTTCTCTCCGCTTTGCTTGGAACATACACTTATGCTTACTTTAAAAATAAATTACCACATTAAAAAATTTTAAAAAACATTATGAAACACGAACACATCTCATCTGAAGAATTTAAAAAGAAAATTGAAGAAGGAGGTCATGTATTAATTGATACAAGAACTCACGAAGAATTTCATTCCGGTCATATCAAAGATGCTAAACATATTGATTTCCACTCTCCTACATTTCAAATGGATTTAATGCAACTTGACAAGGATTCAAAATATCTTGTCTATTGCAGATCCGGTAACAGAAGCGGACAGGCAATGAATATGATGAAGTTTATGAATTTTAAAGAAGTTTATAATCTTTCAGGTGGAATTATAGACTGGAACGAAAATGGTTTTGAAATAATTAAAATGAATCAAAATGAAAATTGAACAATTTTATGATGAAAATCTCGCTCACGCTTCTTATATAATCACAAGTAATAATGAAGCGGCAGTTATTGATCCTGCGAGAGATCCTTATCCTTATCTTGATTACTTAGCAAAAAACGAAGCTCAGTTAAAAGTTATAATAGAAACACATCCGCATGCGGATTTTGTAAGTTCACACCTTGAACTTCATAAAAAAACAAACGCTAAAATTTATGTCGGTAAACTTGTCGGAGTTTTTTACCCGCATATCGGTGTTGAAGACGGAGATGAAGTAATTCTCGGTAATATAAAATTAAAGTTTTTACTTACACCCGGACATTCTCCCGACTCTATAAGTGTTTTAGTTTTTGATGAAGAAAATAATCCTTATGCTTTACTTTCAGGAGATACTTTATTTGTTGGTGATGTCGGCAGACCTGATTTAAGAGAATCCGCAGGAAACATTTCCAAAAAAAGGGAAGAGTTGGCAGGGGCAATGTTTGAAACAGTTCAAAATAAATTAAAAATACTAAACGATGAAATATTAGTTTATCCTGCCCACGGTGCAGGTTCTCTATGCGGTAAGGCATTGAGTAAAGAAAGATTCTCAACCATAGGTAATGAGAAAAGATTTAATTATGCATTTCAGATTAATGAAAAATCTGAATTCATAGATTCTCTTCTTCAAGATCAACCATTCATACCTTCTTACTTTGGTTATGATGTTGAATTAAACAGAAAAGGTGCACCGGATTTTTATGAGAGTATTAACTCTGTTCCAAAATATAATTCTGATTTTGAAATTCCGGAAAATTCAATTATTATAGATGTTAGAGAAAGAAAGGAATTTAGAAAAAAACATATCGAGAATTCAATAAATATTTTCAAGGATACAAAATTCGAAACTTGGCTTGGCACTTTGGTAAAACCGGATGAAAAATTTTATATAATTTGTGAGTCTGAAAATGAATTTGATGAAATTCTTAAACGAACTGCGAAAATAGGATATGAAGCAAATGTCTTGGGAATAATGACTTTACCTAAGTATGCCAATTTTTCTTCAGATGAATTAAATCTTGAGCATTTCAGAGAGAATACAGAAAGTTACACAATTATTGATGTCAGAAATCCTTCTGAAACTGTAAACGGATTAAAATTTGGTCATGCAATCCCGATTCCATTAAGTGATTTGAGAATAAAACTTGATTTAATTCCTGAAGATAAACCCGTTGTAATGCACTGTGCCGGTGGATACAGATCTGCTATTGCGATGAGTATAGTTGAAAACAAAATTAATAATAAGGTTTACGACCTCGGTGAAGAAATTAAATCTTATTAATTTTAATAAGTAGAATGTGATTTAAAATAAACATATTTTGTTAACCTATGCCAGTTGTAGAAGTAAACAAATTAATAAAAGAATATCCGGCGAAGAATTTTTCAAAAGAAAAAATAACTGCTTTAAAAAATTTTTCTCTAAACATTGAACCGGGAAGTATTTTCGGATTGCTCGGTCCCAATGGGGCGGGTAAAACAACTCTCGTCAAAATTCTACTTGGCATTACTTTCCCCACATCAGGTGAAGTAAAAATATTTGATAAACCAATTTCAGATATAACTTATAAATACAAAGTCGGTTACCTGCCTGAAAACCACAGATTTCCTAATTATTTATCTGGAGAACAGGTTCTCTCTTATTACGGAAGATTATCAGGATTATCTGTAAAAGATGTAAATCAAAAAATTCCGGAAATGCTCTCTATGGTTGGTATGAGCGATTGGGGAAAAACAAAAATTAAAAAATATTCTAAAGGGATGATGCAGAGATTAGGTCTCGCTCAGTCTATGTTGAATAATCCCGAATTAATTTTTCTTGATGAACCAACTGACGGTGTTGATCCTATAGGAAGAAAAGAAATACGGGACATTCTCTTAAATTTAAAAAATTCAGGTAAAACCATTTTTTTAAATTCTCATTTGTTGAGCGAAATCGAATTGGTTTGTGATAAGGTTGCCATTCTTGATAAAGGCAGTTTAGTTAAAACCGGTACAATTGAAGAAATTACTGCAGTGGAAGATTCTTATGTATTTTTCACTTCTGAATTATCAGACAGTATGATAAACGATTTGATTATTAAATTTAAAGTTGTTATGCACGGTAAAAATGAATTCACTTATGCTTCTTCTTCTCTTGATGATGTAAATAAAATTCTGGATTATTTAAGATCAGGAAATATTCTTATAAAAGGATTTAATAAAGAAAAAACATCTCTTGAAGATATGTTTATTAATATAATTGGAAAACAAA
>DOWN01000078.1 GCA_003519545.1 Bacteroidota bacterium | reverse complement strand
TGTGTAATTATGCTTTGGAAAATGGTGAAAAAAACAATCTAACAATATTTGAATTTGTAAAAGAAGCATTAATCAGAGAATTAGGAACTGAAACATATAATCAAATTAATGAAAATTATTTAAACAAATGTTAAAGCAAACTCAAAGTCAGAAACTAAGTCAGAAAATATTACCACAGATAATCCAGAGACAAAGTCTTTTGGCTGTGCCGACTATTGCTTTAGAGCAAATGATGAAACAGGAACTTGAATTAAATCCTTTTCTTGAAGATTTGGAGATTGTTGACAGTGATTCTCAAAGTCAGGAATCGGATACAACTGATAAAGATAAATCGAGTGATGATACTGAAAGTCTTGATGATATGTCTAAAGCGGATGAATATAACTGGGATGATTATTTTGAAAATGATTCAGACGGATATAAGACAAATATGGATTTTAAAGATAATGAAACTTCTAAACTTGAGAATTTATGGAAAGATGAAACTTCTTTTTCTGATAATTTAATTTCTCAACTTCATATGTCGGGATTATCAGATAAAGAAATATATATTGGTGAACATATTATCGGTAATCTTGATGATGACGGATATCTTAGAGAAACAGACGAAGAGATACTTGCTGAAATAGAAAGAATGAAATACGGAACTGAATATGAAAATGAAACTTTTTCTCTCGATGATGTCAAAAATGTTTTGAATCACATAAAGAGATTTGAACCTGTAGGAATTGCGTCTCATAACCTTGTTGAATGTTTATTAACTCAACTTGATGAACTTGCAATAGATTCAAGAATTAAAAAATTATGTGATTCTATTTTAAATAATTATTTTGAAGAATTCAGATTAAAAAATTATGAAAAAATCTGTAAAGAACTTCAAATAGATCAGGAAACTGTTAACAGAGTTTTTGAAACCATCGCAAAGTTAAATCCAAAACCCGGTATTGCTGAATCATTGGAAGACAGATCATTTATTTATCCGGATTTGTTGGTAACAAAAAAAGATGATGAATATATAGTAACATTGAATGACAAAGGAATTCCGCAACTCAAGTTAAACAATGGTTACAGAAATATGATTTTGAATGAAAAAAGCAAACTTACAAAAGAAACTAAAGATTTTGTTCAGGTAAATTTTGAAAGAGCAAAATGGTTTTTGGATGCGATAAAATCGAGAAGAGAAACGATGATAAAGGTTATGAACAGCATTTTAATCAGGCAATATGATTTTTTTGAAAACAAAGGAGAAGGCTTGAAACCGATGTATGAAAAAGACGTAGCAGAAGATATAAATATGGATATTTCTACCGTCAGCAGAACGGTAAGAGGGAAGTATGTTCAGACTGATTTCGGAATTTATGAATTAAAATTCTTTTTCAGTAATTATCTCAAAACTGAAGAAGGTGATGATGTATCAACAAAAGAAATAAAAAATAAAATTAAAGAAATAATAGAAAAAGAAAATTCTGCGAAGCCATTAACAGACGATGACTTGGCAAATGAGTTAAATAATTTAGGCTTTAAAATTGCACGAAGAACAGTTGCAAAATACAGGGAAGCAATGAATATCCCAAAAGCGAGATTAAGAAGAAAACTATGAGAGAAAAAATAAGATCAACTACCGTTATCGGATTAATTAAAGACGGGAAAACTGTAATTGGCAGTGATGGACAGGTAACTATGGGAAGCACAGTTATGAAACACTCTGCAAAAAAAATAAGAAAATTATATAACGGAAAAATACTTGCGGGATTTGCAGGTTCCACTTCCGATGCATTCACTCTATTTGAAAAATTTGAATCAAAACTTGATGAATATAAAGGTAATCTTTCACGGGCAGCGGTAGAAATGGCTAAAGAATGGAGATCTGACAAATATTTACGAAGACTCGAAGCCTTGCTTGCTGTACTTGATAATGAGAGAGCATTCGTCATTTCAGGTACGGGAGATGTGATTGAACCGGATGATAAAATAGTTGCAATCGGTTCCGGAGGTCAGTTCGCTTTAGTCGCCGCAAGAATGCTTGTGAAATATTCGAAACTGAGTGCTAAAGATATTGTTAAAGAATCTTTGGAACAAGCAGCGGATATTTGTATTTACACTAATAATAATATTTCAATTGAGGAATTAAATAAATAATGGAATTAGATAAAACTAAAACTAAAAAGAATAAATTAACACTCGAGTTTGTCAAGAATGGTAAACAGTCGCTATCAAAAATTAATCAATTAACACCTTCAGAAATTGTTGAAGAACTTGATAAATATATAATAGGTCAGAAAAACGCTAAGAAATCTGTGGCTATCGCTTTGAGAAACAGATGGAGAAGGCAATCTGTTATGGATAATCTTCGTGAAGAAATTATGCCGAATAACATTATTATGATAGGACCTACAGGTGTTGGAAAAACTGAAATTGCTCGAAGAATCTCAAAACTTGCCAATGCTCCGTTTTTAAAAATTGAGGCATCGAAATTCACAGAAGTCGGTTATGTCGGAAGAGATGTTGAATCTATGGTGAGGGAGATTACTGATTTGGCTGTAAATATGGTGAAAACTGAAAAGTTAAAAAATGTCCAGATAAAAGCAGAAGCAAATGCTATAGAAAGAATTCTTGATATTTTATTGCCACCGGTTAAGAAAAAAACAGAAATAATTGGAGAGGATATTATTCCGGTTGATGACAGTGAAAAACAAACTGATACGAGAAATAAACTCAGAGAACAATTGCTCGAAGGAAAATTGGACAGCAGAACTATCGAACTTGATTTATCCATGGATAATACACCGATGTTGCAAGTATTAGGACCGGTAGGAATGGATGAAATGGGTTTAAATCTGAGTGAACTTTTTGGCAATATGATGCCCAAAAAATCTAAAAAAAGAAAACTAACAGTTGCCGAAGCAAAAAAAGTTTTAACTCAGGATGAAGCAAACAAATTAATTGATATGGATAATGTTACTAAGGAATCGATTGATAAAGTTCAGAACAGCGGAATAATTTTTATAGATGAAATTGATAAAATTGCAGGACGTCAATCAGGAAGTTCTAATCCTGACGTATCGCGAGAAGGTGTTCAGAGGGATTTATTACCGATTGTCGAAGGATCAACTGTAATTACAAAATATGGACCGGTAAAAACCGATCATATTCTTTTTATTGCTTCAGGTGCTTTTCACGTTTCAAAACCAAGTGATCTGATACCTGAGTTACAGGGTAGATTTCCTATTCGAGTTGAACTCGACAGTTTAGGATTTGAAGAATTCTATCAAATTCTCACAAAACCTGAAAATGCTTTGATAAAACAATACACCGCTCTTTTAAAAACTGAAGGAGTTGAACTAGAATTCAGCACTGACAGTATAAAAGAGATTGCAAAAATTGCCGCAGAAGTTAATGAAAATGTTGAAAATATCGGTGCAAGAAGATTACATACAATTTTGTCAAATTTACTTGAAGATATTTTATTTGAGGTTCCGGATAAAACCAAAAAGAAAAAAATTGAGATTACAAAAGAAATGGTGACCGAAAGATTGAGTTCAATAGTAAAAAACAGGGATTTAAGCAGGTATATATTATGAAAAAATTACTTTTATTGATGGCGATAAGTTGTTTATTCATAAATAACTTATCTGCTCAAATTAAAGACCGTTCTACTTCTTATTCGTATGCAGGTATAGGGTATTCGTTGGTTATTTTCACTGATCCGAAAGTATCAGATATTTACCCGGTTTTAAATTTTAATAATACAAATTTTCTAAGTGAAATAAATCCTTTCTTCGGGATTAGATTTAATGATAATCTTGCTGTGGAAATAAGTCCTTCTTTTATTTTTACAAATTCTAAAAATAATAAAGGATTTGCTTTTCAGTCTCAAGGATCCGGTTCTACAAGATATTATCTGCCGAGTGAATGTAATTTGTTTTCATTACCGATAAATATAAACGCTAAGTTATATCCGTTCACAAATGATCTTTTATCGCCGGTAAGTAATCTTTATTTTGGTGTTGGAGGTGGACCGATGTATATAAAAGAAAGATATCTGAACTATCAGTATTCAAATTCTAACTATACAGGATTTATTACAACATCTACCGATGAAAATTCTTTTTGGGTTCCTCACTTTGTTGGTTCAGTCGGATATGGTTCATTTGCAAAATTCGGATATAATTTTGAACTCAGTTACAGAGTAGTACCTCTTAATCAGGAAGGAAAAAAACCTGTAATAACTTCAGTAGCAGGGAATTTCAATTCATTCAACCTTACAGCAAGAATAACATTCAATTTTTAAGAAATGAAAAACCCTGTATAAACTTTATACAGGGTTTCTAATATACTGAATTATTTTAGTCAATATTTAAAAACTTTTTAATAATTCTCTTGCAATTACAATTCTTTGTATCTCACTTGTACCTTCATAGATTTCAGTAATTTTCGAATCTCTTAAATATCTTTCAACTAAATATTCTCTTACATAACCATAACCACCGTGAACCTGAATTGCTTCAAGTGAATTATCAACAGCGACTTTTGACGCAAATAGTTTAGCCATTGCTGCTTCCTTGATATATTTTTTTCCTTCATCTTTACATTTTGCCGCACGATAAACGAGTAATCTTGCCGCATCTGTATTTACTGCCATATCAGCAAGTTTAAACTGAATTGCCTGTAAATCAGCAATCGGTTTGTCAAATGCTTTTCTTTGTTTTGAATACTTTACCGCTGCTTCAAAAGATGCAGTTGCAATTCCCAATGCCTGAGCAGCAATCCCGATTCTTCCGCCGTTCAGAGTTTCCATAGCAAATTTAAATCCTGTACCTTCTTCTCCCATCAAATTTTCTTTTGGAACTCTAACTTCATTTAAACCAATTGTGCATGTATCAGAACCTCGAATTCCGAGTTTATCTTCTTTAATACCAATTTCCACACCCGGAAATGATTTTTCAACTAAAAATGTCGAAATACCTTTATACCCTAATTCCGGATTTGTCATTGCTTGCATAAAATATACATCAGCAGTGCTTCCGTTTGTAATCCAGTTTTTTATTCCATTTAATACAAAATAATCACCATCTTTAACCGCTGTCGTTTTCTGTGCTGTTGCATCACTTCCGGCTTCAGGTTCAGAGAGACAAAACGCACCGAGTTTTTCACCTGATGCAAGTGGTTTCAGATATTTTTCTTTTTGTTCATCTGTGCCCCATTTATTAATACCAAAACACACCAGTGAATTATTCACAGACATAATAACACCGACAGAAGCATCAACTTTTGATATTTCTTCAAGAGCGAGAACATAACTTAATGTATCCATACCGGAACCGCCCCATTCAGGAGGAACCATCATACCCATAAAACCTAATTCACCCATTTTTTTAACAATCTCGTAAGGAAATTCTGCTTTAATATCACGTTGAACAGCACTCGGTGCAATTTCATTTTCTGCGAAATCTCTTGCAGCATCTCTTATTTGGATCTGATCTTCTGATAAATCGAAATTCATAGTATTATTTTTTTATTTAATATAATTGTTTTTTTATTTTGAATAATCGTAAAAACCCATACCGGATTTTCTGCCTAAATATCCTGCGGCTACCATTTTTTTCAATAATGGACAAGGTCTGTATTTTGAATCACCAAGTCCGTTTTGAAGAACTTCCATAATTGATAAACACACATCTAAACCAATGAAGTCTGCCAGAGTCAATGGACCCATTGGATGAGCCATTCCAAGTTTCATAACATTATCTATTGCTTCCGGAGTTGCTACACCTTCCATTACACAATACATTGCTTCGTTTAACATCGGAAGTAAAATCCTGTTTGAAATAAATCCCGGATAATCCTGAACTTCAACAGGTACTTTTTCAATTTTTTCAGTTAAGGTTTTTATCAAATCATAAGTTTCCTGTGAAGTTGCCAATCCTCTGATAATCTCCACAAGTTTCATTACCGGTACAGGATTCATAAAATGCATTCCGATTACTTTATCCGCTCTTTTTGTAACAGCAGCAATTTCAGTTATAGATATTGAAGATGTATTTGTTGCCAATATACATTCAGGTTTTGTATTGTTTTCTAAATCCTGAAATATTTTTTTCTTTATATCGAAATTTTCAGATGCCGCTTCAACTACTAAATCAGAATCTTTAACATCAGTAATTGATATTGAAGTTTTAATATTTGATAAAGTTGAAGATTTCTGCTCTTCTTTTAAAGTTCCTTTTTTTACTTGTCTGTCAAGATTTCCGGTAATAGTTTTAATTGCTTTATCAAGAAATTCCTGTTTTATATCAATAAGCGTAACGTTATATCCGAATTGTGCGAACACGTGAGCAATACCATTACCCATTGTTCCTGATCCGATAACTGAAATATTTTTTATATTCATTTGAATTTTTTAATTTAAATTTTCAATAATTACGGCTGATGCTTCTCCGCCACCTATGCATAAAGTTGCAAGTCCGTATTTACCTTTTCTTTGTTTGAGAGCATGAATCAAAGTTGTTAAAATTCTCGCTCCGCTTGCTCCGATAGGATGTCCTAAGGCAACAGCACCACCATTCACATTCACTTTTTCCGGATCTAATCCTGCAATTTTTATTACCGCACATGACTGAACAGAAAATGCTTCGTTCGATTCTACTAAATCCAAATCGCTGACTTTTAGTTTTGCTTTCTTCAACACTTTATCAATTGCATAAGCAGGAGCAGTAGTAAATAACTCAGGAGCATGAGCATATGACCCCTGTGAAACAATTTTTGCTAATGGTTTTAACCCAAGTTCTTTTGCTTTATCTGCAGACATTAAAACAATTGCAGATGCACCGTCATTTATTGAAGATGAGTTAAACGCAGTAACTGTTCCATCTTTTACAAATGCCGCTCTTAATGTTTTTCCTTTTTCAATATTAACTCTTGAAAGTTCTTCATCTTTTTCGACTACAATAGTTCCTTTTTTATCTGTGATTTCAACAGGAACAATCTCTTCCTTGAATAATCCGTCTTCTGTTGCATTTAATGCTTTTGTATAACTTGATGCTGCAAAATTATCCTGATCTTCTCTTGAAATTTTATGATCAGTAGCACACTGCTCAGCAGCATTTCCCATATGAAAATTATTATATACATCCCATAGTCCATCGTGAATCATTCCATCTATAACTTTTTGATTTCCCATTTTATAACCTGATCTTGCTTTATCAAGATAGTAGGGAACATTACTCATTGATTCCATACCGCCGGCAACTACAATTTCTGCATCACCTGATTTAATTGCCTGTTCAGCAAGCATCACTGCTTTAAGTCCTGAACCGCAAACTTTATTTATCGTCATACATGGTACAGAATTCGGAATTCCCGCATATATTGATGCTTGTCTTGCAGGTGCTTGTCCGATTCCCGCTGGTAAAACACAACCCATTATAACTTCTGAAACATCTTCAGGTTTTACTCCTGCCTTTTTTATAGCTTCTTTAATGGCTATCGCACCAAGTTGAGGTGCAGTCAAAGATGATAACGATCCTTGAAACATTCCAATCGGTGTTCTGACCGCTGATACTATTACTACTTCTTTCATAATTATTCTGTTATTTTTTTTTTTAAAACTCTTAGTTTATAAATTATTACTTGTTTCAATTATTTTTAAGAAACTTTCTGATTTCAAACTTGCACCACCTATCAAACCACCATCAATATCACTTTGTGAAAGCAAATCTTTACAATTTTTATCATTTAAACTTCCGCCATATAAAATTTTTATTTCATCTGAAGATTTTTTATCATATAAATCTGCTATTATATTTCTGATAAACTTATGCATATCATTGGCTTCATCCGGAGTTGCATTTTTTCCTGTCCCAATAGCCCAAACAGGTTCATATGCAATTACAATATTTTTCAGTTTATCAACAGTAATTCCGGATAAACCTTTTTCTATTTGAGTTTTCACAATTTCATTCTGCTTTCCTGATTCTCTTTCTTCTAATGTTTCGCCTACACACAAAATCGAAGTTAATCCTGAATCAACTGCTTTTATAACTTTTTTATTTATTAACTCATCTGATTCATTAAAAATTTTTCGTCTTTCGCTATGTCCTAGAATAACAAATTCACAACCTGCGGATTTTAACATTTCGGCTGATATTTCACCTGTGTATGCACCTTCATTTTCAAAATACATATTCTGTCCGCCTGATTTTATTCCTGAATCTTTTATAACTTCATTAACAGGATACAAAGAAACGTAAGTTGGACAAACGAGAACTTCAATATTATTTAATTTAATATCTTTTATACCGTTTTTAATTTGTTCAGAAAGATTAACAGATTGCGGAATTGTCAAATTCATTTTCCAGTTACCCGCGATTAATTTTTTTCTCATTATTCTTAACTTTCAAGATTTTTAATTAACAGTTCATTTACTTTCTGTGGATTTGCTTTACCTTTACTTTCTTTCATAATTTTCCCGACCAAAACGCCTTGTAATTTTTTCTCGCCTGCTTTGTATCTTTC
>DOWN01000073.1 GCA_003519545.1 Bacteroidota bacterium | reverse complement strand
AACCGGGATAATATTTCAACAAAAATTCAAAATATTTTAATAAATTTCTTCCTCTGTTAAAATACGGTGAATCAAGAAATTTCTTGAAATTTTTTATTTCTGTTTTATCTAATGATTTTATTAAGTTAAATACTTTTATATCGTCCATAATACCGTTATTTATATATCAATATAAGTAAAATAAAAACAAGAATTTATATCATTTTAAATTCTAAAATATCGATAAATACTGTTATTTTATTTTGAATTTCTAATTGTAGTTTTAATCTAAAAAAATGAAATTGAAATAAAAAATTTAATAATGCTCAAAAATATATTTTACTCAATTTTATTGATTTCATTTTTGCTTTTCCAAAGTGCATATTCTCAGCACTTAAACTCGGATATAATTAATGAAATTGAAACCGACGCGATAACAAAAGATTATATTAATAACAATAACTCAAGTGAACACTTTGGTTTTGCTCTTGCTACAGGTGATTTTAATGGGGATGGTTATCCTGATTTTGTTTCAGGAGCTCCTAACAATAGTGCCATTAGCCCAAATAGAGGTAGAGTCTATATATATTTTGGTGGTCTTAATTATGATTTTGTTCCTGATTTGATTTTTAACGGTGAAGCATCAAATGACTTATTCGGATATACTTTAAAAAATGTTGGTGATGTAAACGGGGATGGATTTTCAGATTTAATAATTGGTGCTTATTTAAGTGATTCAGGAGGAGCTAATTCTGGCAGAGCATATCTTTATTTTGGTGGTGTCAGTATGGATAATATTCCTGATGTGATTTTCACAGGTGAGATTGCCGGTGATCAGTTTTCTTATTCTTTATCTTCAGCAGGTGACGTAAATGGTGACGGTTATAATGATATTTTAATTTCAAGTCCTCAAAACGATCAGACATTTACCAATGCAGGTAAGGTATATTTATTTTATGGTGGTTCTACAGTTAATAATGTTCCGGACAAAGTATTTCTTGGTGAGAATGCAGATGATCAGTTCGGTATTTCTGCGTGTATAATTGGTGATTATAACGGTGATGGATTTGATGATATAATTATTGGTGCTCCGAATAATGATGATGCAGGTAATAATGCCGGTGCTGCTTTTGTTTATTACGGTGGTAGTGATATGAATACTATTTCAGATCAAATAATTTATAGTGGTAATGATGATGATAGATTAGGCTCAGCAGTATCGGATGCAGGCGATTTTAATGGTGACGGATATAGTGATTTTATTGTTGGCATTCCGAGAGCTGATAATACCGGATTTAATTCAGGATTAGCTTTGCTTTATTTAGGAGGTGCAAATCCTTCAGTATATTTTGCAACTTCCTTTTCTGGTGTTCAAAGCAGTGAATATTTCGGTCTAATCATTTCAAATGCGGGTGATTTTAATTGTGATGGTTTCTCTGATATTATAATTGGCTCACCTTCTAATTATTCCATAGGTAGTGGTGTCGGAAGAATAAATGTTTATTTTGGTTCCTCAGTAGTAAATAACACCGCTGATTTTATATCTTATGGAGAGTTTTTTAGTGAGTATTTAGGTTTAGGAGTAACCTCATCTGCTGATTTTAATGGAGATGGTAATGTTGAATTAATTGCGGGAGCTTATGGCTATTCAGGAATGGATGGAAGGGTTTATTTATTTAAACAGAAAATGACAGGTAACGATATTCCCGATGAATACTTCTTAGGAAATTCTACATTAGAACTTTTTGGGGCTGATGTTTCTATTGAAGGTGATTTAAATGGTGATGGATTTAATGATGTTGTAATTTCTTCTCCGGGATATTTGTCAAATAGAGGTAGAGTATCTATCTTTTATGGCGGTGCACTTCTCGATAATGATCCTGATGTTGTTATTTATGGTGAAAATGAAGGAGACCATTTTGGTAATTCAATTTCAACTAACGGTGATATAAATGGAGATGGATTTGATGATTTGTTAGTTGGTGCAAGAATGTTTAATGGGGCGAGAGGAAAGGCTTATATATATTTAGGTGCTACTGTTATGGACTCTACAGCAGACAGAACTTATCTTGGCGAAAATATTGGTGAAGAATTTGGTTATAAAGTAGCAATGGGAAAAGTTGGTACTGACAATTTTACTGACTACTTGATTTCTTCTCCTAAAAGATCCTCCGCTCAAGGTAGAGTTTATTATTATTTTGGTTCATCAACACCTATTTCATTACCCAACTTAACTTTTATTGGTGAATCTGCAAATTCAAATTATGGAGTTTCTTGTGATATAGTAGGTGATGTAAATGGTGATAGTTATGGAGATTTTCTAATTGGTGCTCATAATTTTGATTCTGCTAAAGGTAAAGCATATTTATATTATGGGATTCCAAATGGTTCAATTAATTCGAATCTGAATCTAATTGGTGAAGCTAATGATAATTTTTATGGTTTTTCCGTTTCGAAAGCCGGCGATATCAATAAAGACGGATACAAAGATTTTATAATTGGAGCTCCTGGTTTCAATTCACTTAAAGGAAAAGCTTATGTGTACTATGGTGGATTAAATATGACTTCTGATTATGTAATTTCAATCTCAGGTACTTCAGCTGATGAGAATTTAGGATATTATGTAAATGGAGGTGGTGATATAAATGCAGATGGTTATTCAGATTTTGCAGTTGGTTCACCTTATCATACAGGTAATAGAGGCAGAGCAAATTTCTTTTTTGGTTCCTCATTGCTCGATAATATTTCTGATTTAACTGTATCAGGAAGAAGTTCAAATGATCAATTTGGTCAGTCATTTTCAATGTCAGGAGATGTAAACGGTGATGCAAAGTCGGATATTCTTTTGAGCAGAATAGGTTATAACTCAGGTGTTGGATTATCTCAATTGCATCTTTCAAATTCTACTCCGGTTAATCCACGAATTACAAATATTTCAGATGTGCCGAATGATCAAGGTGGATTTATAAAAATTAAATTTACCAAAAGCGGGTTTGATGAGTTTGATGTTAATGGTATTTCTCATTATGAAATTGAAAGAAGCGACCCTCCCGGAAATTTTGGTTTTGCATGGCAAACTGTTTCTACTCAAAATGCTAACAACAATATATATTATAACTTATATATAAATACTCCTTCAGATTCTAATTCAAATGGTAACTCTACTTTCTTTTACAGAGTCACTGCGAGAACAAGTTCAAATGGTGTTTACTGGAGATCTAATATTCTAAGCGGTAGAAGCATTGATAATCTCGCTCCTCTTGCTCCTGTTGATTTAATGGCATCCGGAAATTCTAATTCAATAAATCTTAACTGGAATCCAAATAACGAACCTGATTTAAAAAAATATCTGATTTATAAAAACGGTGAATTCTTTAAAGAGTCTCTAACCATAAGTTTCGTTGATACTAATGTCGTTCAGGATTCTATTTATATCTATCAGGTTGCCGCTCAGGATATTAATGGAAACATTAGCGAACTTTCCAACCCTGATTCCGCTTCTCTTGAAGCAATTACTCTCTTTGATGTGACAGTTATCCCTGAAGGTCTTCTGAATATTTCTACTAATACTCTTAGAATGAGAGATACCATTACTGCATATCTCTATGACCTTACAGGAAGTGATATTATTGACTCTGCAAAAGGTGTTTTAGATTCAGTAACTTTTAA
This sequence comes from Bacteroidota bacterium, assembly GCA_003519545.1. Classification (GTDB taxonomy): domain Bacteria; phylum Bacteroidota; class Ignavibacteria; order Tepidaquicellales; family Tepidaquicellaceae; genus UBA9002. Next base: position 7,594 of record DOWN01000073.1, on the reverse strand, counting down.
AGTTGATCTCGAATTCAAAAATGCAAACTCCGGTATTTATTATCTCGTTATTAAACACAGAAACTGTATAGAGACCTGGAGTAAAATTGGCGGTGAAGAAATTAACAGAGGCGGAACTTATAACTATGATTTTACTAATTCAGCAGGAAATGCTTACGGTGATAATCTAAAATTAAAAGGCGGAAAGTATTGTCTATATAGCGGTGACGTAAACTCAAGCGGTGTAATTAATTCAACTGACAGAACTTTAATCAGAAATAATGTCGGGCAAGTTGGCTATATAAGATTTGATCTCGACGGCAACGGAGTAGTAAATTCATCTGACAGAACTATAGTCAGAAATAATACAGGAATTTCAAAACAAAGACCTTAAATATTAATAAAATGAAAAAAATAATTTTAATTATCTTTTATATTTCCTCTGTTTTAATCACAGGTAAATCTTATTCCCAATCTGCTGAACTGACTATGTCTCAGGTTAATGATGGAACTAACATTGATGTATCTATCTTTATCAGAAGAACATCTCCCGTTGCTTATAATATCGGAGAAGGTTCTTTTGTAATTACTCTTAATAACTCCGCAATTAATCTTGCAGGTGGAACAATTCTCACAAGAGGAATTTTTGATTTTAATTCCAATGCAAACTATGGAGCGATGTTTACTTCATTGTATGGTGGAACTATCGGAAGATCTCTTGAGACAACTTTAAATGTTTTACCCGGAGGCACAGTACCGGAAACGGCAACATTAGTCGGTGTATTAAGATTTCCAATTACTAACAGTGCGGCTAATCATAATTTAGCATGGCATACTACTTTTTCTGCAGTGCAGACAGATGTTGGTGATGAGATTGCATTAACTTTTATTAACCCCGGCAACTCATTGTTGCCTGTTGAACTTTCTGAATTCAATGCCTCCGTTAACAGAAATTCTGTAAACTTAATCTGGTCAACTATTTCTGAAGTTAATAACAGTCATTTTGAACTTGAAAGAAAAATAGCCGGCTCTGAAAATAATGTTTATATAAAATTAATTTCAATAAACGGAAATGGAAATTCAACGGAAATAAACAATTATTCTTATTCAGACAGAAATTTAAATTCCGGGAAATACATTTACAGACTGAAGCAGGTAGATTATAATGGTAATTTCCAATATTATGAACTTGATAATTTTATCGAAGTAGGTGTACCGGATAAATATGAGTTATCTCAGAATTATCCTAACCCATTCAATCCTGTTACAAAAATAAATTTCCAGTTACCTAAAAATAATTTTGTTAGTTTAAAAATTTATGATATTACAGGAAAAGAAATTTCATCTCTTGTTAACGGAAATTTGATTGCGGGTTATTACACAATGGAATTTAAAGCGGATAACCTTGCGTCGGGAGTTTATTTTTACAGATTGGCTACCTCTGAATTTACGGAGATTAAAAAAATGATGCTGATAAAATAATGCGTTGAAAAAATACACCTGCAGCCAAAACTGCAGGTGCGATTTTATTTATTAATTATCATCAGGTCTGCCGTTTTTATCGTCGTCTTTAAATGCTTTTGCAAATGATCTTTTTATATTATCGTCTATAATATCTGAATTGTCTTCATCATTTGGATTTAAAGTGATTCCATTACTTATAAACCAAAGATTTTTCTGTAATAATAATGTAATATTCTTCATATTATTTCTTATGTCAACCGGTTGATGGAAGTTTAAAACAATATTAACTGACTTTCTTGATTTGTAAACAAATGCTGAACCGTTATAACTTCCTTTAATAATTACAGAAAATCTTTGGTTACCACTTGTTCCTGTTTTAAACTCAGGGTCTGATACAGTTTCAAAATCTTCAGGTTTATGTAATTGAAATTTTATCTTTGTATATATTCCTTCCGGAATGCTTTTTTCAATTACTTGTTTGACATCACCTGATAAATTAAAATTCACTACAAGTGAATTCATATTTATTTCTCTGCTGCCTGATGAATTTTCAACTTCAATCTTGCTCAAAAGAGCTTTTGCTTCAGAAATACTGAGATTTGCCGAAGGATCATCTGTTTCTTCTGAGGTAATTACGTTAAGTTTAATTCCTGCGGTTTCACTTCCTGATCCACCACCGTTGCCATTACCATTTCCATTACCGTTTCCGTTTTCAGATGTTAATGGATTGTTACTGCACCCTACCATTGTCAATATTGTAAATGTAAATATTGCCATTAAGTAAGTTAAGATTTTTAGATTTTGTGTTTTCATGTTTTTGTTTTTAATAATTAAAATGTCGTAGTTAGAACTACGACAAAATTATTAAGAAACAATTTTAATGTCAAGTGTTTTTTTTATATCCGAAATGTAAGTTGAAATTTTTTAAGAAAGGATTTTTGTTATTTGTTCAGCACCAAACTTTGCTGATGCCATTGCTTTTACTACACTTCCGTAAAATGTGGAATTTGAATCGCCATATACTGTAATGAACTTACCGTCTTTATTGTATGAAGTGAATACTGCTTTTCTCCCGAGTTCGTTTTTTTGCAAGGTAATATTACCGTTGATTGATGGGTTGTATAATTCAAAATATCCGGTCTTTTCATTTATCTCAAATGTTCCGGGATGTTCATCATTATATATATCATTACAGTTTGTTCCTGCTGCTATCACAACTGTTCCTGCATGCAACTCTTCAAACTCTCCTGAATTTCTAAATTTTAATTTTCCTGTTTCATCTTTTTCGACAATAATTTTTTCGAAAATTACAGCAGATACATTATCTTCTGAGTCTTTCATAAACTCAACAGGTGAAAATAGTTCAACTATATCAACACCTTGCTCCAAACATTCAATAATTTCCTCATGGTTTTCTCTATATGAAGGTGCATCATTAATTCTTTTTCTATAAACTAATTTTACTCCACCTATACTTCTTAATAAATTTACTAAATCAGGTTTTCTGTTTTCAACTTCGGCAACCTTTTTTTCATTTTTGATTAACTCATAATGCTCAGAATAAATTTTCATTTCTTCTTCACTAATATTCAAATTATAATCTTTCCCTGAAAATAATTTTTCTAAAAATACAGGATAATAATTTAATAATTCTGTTGAACAGTCAATCGCAGTTAAACCACCGCCTATAACTATTCCTGGTAATTTAACTTTTAATAAATAATCTTTCGCAGGATTTATCGCATCCTTTATCTGCAAGTCAGATAAAAACTCTGTGCTTCCATAAATTAATTTCGCATCTCTGTTTTTAACTTTTACATCGTTCGGCTTTGCTGCACCAACACATAATGCAATATGTTCATATCCATCATTCCAAATCTGATCTACTGTATAATCACGTCCAAATTTTTTTCCGGATTCAATTTCAAATAATTCATTCCGCAATAGATTAATGTAAATTACATTCAGAAAATTTTTATCCCATCTGACAGTTATTCCATATTCCGTAGCTCCACCAAATCCTAAACTGAATCTATAATTCAAATCTTCATATATCTCTTCAAAATAATTTTTTACAGGTTTATTATTTTCAATATAATTTTTAAAAACTTCTCTTATCTCTATCTCATCTATCATTTTTATCTTAAATCCTTCATTAAGTAAATAATGAGCAAGTGTATAACCTGCCGGTCCTGCACCTACTATGAATATTTTTTTTCCGTTAAAATTTTTTCTCTCTGGATTCTCAATACTCATCGGATTCCATCTTGTCAAAAGTGAATAAATTTCAAACCCATATGGCAATTTCAGAATCTCCTTCAATATACTGCTTTCAACAAGTGGTATATTCACAGGTTCTTGTTTCTGAAAAATACACCCTTTCATACAATCATTACAAATCCTGTGACCTGTTCCCGGACACATTGGATTATCAAGTGTAATCAATGCTAAAGAAGCCAAAGGATAACCTTCTTTTCTTACATAATGAGATTCGGAAATTTTTTCATTTAATGGGCAACCGTTAAGAGTAACTCCAATAGGATTTTTTACTTTGTTTCCAAGTTTATCGTAAAATCCTTTTGAACAGGAATCTTTTTCTCTTTCGTGGCAATACATACAATAATCAACTTCACTTAAAATATCTTTTTCACGTCTTTGATAATCATTTAAACTGAATCCTTCTCTATATCTGTAATGATTTTCATAATTTGTAATTAATTCATTAAATTCTTCATCAGGTCTTTTGAATTTAACAAGATTTTCAAAATCAATTTTATGCGGCTCTTTATATGACACCCAGTTATTTACAGTATCATCTTTATAATATCTTACAAAACTCCATTGTGCTAATTTTTCAACAATCTGTTTTAATGCTTCATTTTCATCTTCTATATTCAAAAGATTTTTCTTTTTCAAATCTTCAATTAATATTTTCCCGCATTTTTTTATTCTCTCCGATATTTCAAATCCTTCAGGAGCGAATTTATCTCCTTCATAAAACCACCTGAATTCCTTTGCAATCTCAAGTATTTCCATCACAATTAATGCAGTGTTAAACTCGTCATCCTCATTCTTATCTTTTAAAAAATTATTATAACATACTAATTTTATTTCTTTGACAAAATCATTCAGTTCATTAAAATTATATTTTTCTAAATCTTCAATTTTGTATTTTTTAAATACAAGTCTTTGAATGAATTCTTTTTTGAATAAAAATATTATTTTTTCCCTTAATGTTTCATTTTTAATGGCATTTAACTCTCCGGTTATATTGAATAACTCTGCTAAAAAGTCCGATATAATTTTTGATGTAAATATTAATATTTCTGAAATTTCAGATTCTTTATACCCGTTACCCTTTGATGTTTTGTATTTAAAATATTCATTGAATTTTTCGGGGTTTACTGTCTGAAAATATTTTTCAAATTTTATATTTAACTGTAATAATTTATCCGGGATGAATAAATCTTGAAAGGTTAGTTCGTATGTAGGATTAAGAAAATCAGTTATGCCTTCAGCCATTATTTATATTTCTTATTCCTGAATTTATCAGGTTAGTTTCTTATCTCTTCCTGAATATAATTTTATCGGCAAAGTTACTCATCAAAATGAATCCTATAATCGTTAAGGCAATAATTATATATTCTATTGAAAAAGATAAATTTAATTTTTCATAAAGTGCTGAAAAATTTTCTTTTAATAAATTCGAAAAGTTTTCAAAAATATTTAAAGTCTGATTTGTTTTGGTTTCTGTTCCGCTATTTGCTATACCAAATATCACAAGAAAACTTACAATAAAAAGTGATATACCACCGGTGAGATAAATCAGAACTTTGTTCTCTTTTTTATCTTCCTTTGCAAATTGCTGCGATAACATTATCTGCTTCATTACATCATCGCTAAAATTTTTACGGGTTTGTTTCAAAAGTGAATTTTTAATTCTCCCGTTTAAAATTTCATCTATATTTTTATCGTTACTCATTTTTATAAATTATTAAATTTTTCTCTTAAAATCCATTGTTAATGTTTATACCAATTCTTTAATTTCTTCTTCTGAATATTTCTCCAGAATTAAAAATTTAAGTTTTTCTCTTGCTCTGAAAAGTCTGTTTTTAATCGTTCCTAAAGGAATTTTTAATATTTTTGAAATCTCATCATGAGATAACTCATTCAGATAAAACATATTTAAAATAATTGAATATTGATGAGGTAAATTATTCACATATTCTTCTATAATCTCCTTTGCAAAATCAGCATTAAAATTTTTCTCCTGATCGGTATTTACACCGTCATAATCACTTATTTTTTCTTTAATGCCTGTTGTCAGTTCGTCACCATCTGAATAATCGCTGCTCTCAATATCAATCGAAATCATATTAAAACCGGTTCGTTTCTTTTTTTTATACAAATCTACTGAAGTATTATAAACTATCGAGTAAAAGTAGGTTGATAATTTTGAATTTGATTCAAATTGATTTTCAATAATTGATTTGTAGAGTTTTAAAAAAGATTCCTGAAGTGCATCTTCTGCATCTTCAGGACTCTTCAGGATTTTTATGCACAGGGAATATGCTTTATCCTTATATTCATCCACAAATTTTCTGAAAACTTCGCTGTCTCCGGATCTTATTTTATTTGCAATATTTTCTTTAACGGTCATTTATAATTTAGGATTATTATTTCCCTATAAGAAATATTTTTCCGTTCACTGTTCTTACTTTTACAGGTATCTCACCGGTACCATTTTTACCTCTGAATAAATTTTTCTCCTTTTCACTCATCATAATCTCCAGATTATCTGTCTCTATTTTTCCGTTCATTGATTCTACATCGAAAAGTCCGGGAAAATCTTCGGGTACTGTCAGCATAATTTCTGAATTTATACAGTCTATATTCACTGAATTAACCGAATCAATTTTTCCTGTTACATCTCCGTTAGTTATTCCTAAATTTAAGTTTTTTGCTGAACCGGTAAAATCTATACTGCCGTTGATAACATCTATATTAATATTACTGTTCACATTTTTAACCACTACATAACCGTTAGTATTTTCAATTGTCAAATCCATATAAGAAGGAACACTGACTTCATAATCTATAAATGGATTTCTTACCTGCGAAAAAAGTCCTCCGGATTTTGCAAATATATCCGCATCTATTTTCAATGTGTTACCGTTTGTATCAATATTTACTTTTATTTCTGAAAATGGTTTTTCAAGATCTTTTTTCTTAACACTGATTTGTTTTGTAATTTTAATTCGTATCGTGCTGTCCAAACTGTTAACTACTCTCACTGATCCGCTTATATTGTCAATCTTCAGAGCATTTTTATCTCCTGCTTTATATATATATTCTTCAGTGGCAATTTTATCATATCGTTTAAATCCACTACACCCGTTTAAAAATAATGCTAAACCTAAAATTATTAATAAATATTTTGCTAACATAACTATCGTCTCCTTAACTTAGATTTACTTTTGATTCGGAAATCTTATCCTGGTCTTTTAATTTTTTCTGAACAATTGAATAATATACTAAAAGTCCAAGACCACCGCAAATTAATACAACACCGAAAGCAAACCCTTCATCCAAATCATATACAGTGTGAACTACATTTGCTAAAATAATCCCTATACCGAAGAATAAAAACAGTATTCCCCATTTTAATGTTGTGTAAGGATTTTTTGGCTTCTTTTCACTTTCTGAAAAATATGCTTTAACTTCCTCAGGGGATAACCCTGATTCTATTAATCTCATTTTTTCTCTGTGCTTTGTATAAATATACCAGATTATAATAACACCCGGTATGCCGAATGTGGCTAATATTCCCATTATTGGAATCAAGCCTTCAAAAAAGTCATTCATAATTTATCTCCTGATTAAATTTTTATTTATTTAATTATTATGACTTATCAGAGAGTAAAAGGTTTCAGTCTATTTTATAAAAAAATTACAGGATTTTTTGGAAGTGAATAAAGGAAAGTAAAAAGGGGCATTATGCCCCTTTTTGTATTTATTGTAAAACCGGAATCTTAACCTGTTTTGGTGTCTTTGTCTTTTTATAAATTGTTTTTCTTAGTTTCGGCTTTCTGTAATAAAGTGATGATTCATCATTGTTTGATTCATCTTTTACATCTGGATATTCATATAT
>DOWN01000235.1 GCA_003519545.1 Bacteroidota bacterium | reverse complement strand
AAAATGGACAGATTAAAAGAGGTTCCAAAAATTTTCCGGAATTGTCATATTAATAGGATTAGTTATAAGTTTGCTCTCAGGTTTTATTGTTCTTTATTATAGTAAGGTTTTTCCATATACCGAAATTTCAATATCTTTCTTAGTCTCCACTTTGAATATTCTAATCGGAGTAAAGATTTTAATTCCGGCTTTAAAAAAACCTAACAATAAATTTCTTGCAATATCTTTTATAAGTATGTTTGTGAGAATGGCAATTATCCTGATAGTATTTGCAATTTGTATTGGTGTTTTTGGATTTAGTCCGGTTTATTTCACAATCACTTTTTTTGCTTTATATTTTTCTTATCTCATTCTCGAATTGTTTTTCATTATTAAGTTTAAGGATTCATTAATTTCTAATATATAATTTTTAGATAATACGACTTTGAATATCTCTTACAGCTCTCTTAAATCAATTTTCATTTTATTTTTTACTTTTACCATAATTTCATTTATTGCTTTCCCGAATAATTCTTTTGCCGGAGGAAGCGGTGAGGATGAAGGTAAAGTAGATATTGTTGATAAAGTTGTTGACCATGATTACGTTGATTTCTATTTTTTAGGCAAATTAAAACTTCCAAAATTTGAACCTGTTACAATTGCAGGTATCACCTTCGATTTTTCAATTACAAAATCTTTATTTATGATGATGCTGGTATCAGTTCTGCTGGTATTTGTGTTATATGTTGCTGCATCTTCTAATAAGAAAAATCTTGTTCCTAAAGGGATTGGTAATTTTATTGAAACCATAGTTGTATTTGTAAGAGATGAAATTGTAATACCGAATATGGGAAAAGATGGCGTAAAAATGTTGCCATTCTTTTTAACCTTATTCTTTTTTATTCTGTTTGCGAATTTATTCGGATTGATTCCTTTTATGGCTCAGCCGACTAAAAATATTAATGTCACTGCTGCTCTTGCATTGATAGTATTTTTTGTAACACAGGCAAAAGGGATTCAGGCGAACGGATTTTTTGGTTACTGTAAAGGTTTAGTTCCTCATGGAATTCCTACATTTGTATTGCCGATTATGATAGTGGTTGAGTTTATTGGTTTATTCACAAAACCTTTTTCACTTTTGATGAGGTTGTTTGCGAATATTACTGCAGGTTCTATTATCATTTTATCGTTAATCAGTTTGATTTTTATTATGAGTTACGCGGGAATTGTTATCGCAGTTCCTTTTGCATTATTTATATATTTACTTGAAATTTTCGTGTCTGTTTTACAGGCATATATTTTTACTATGTTAGCCACATTATATATTAATATGGCTGTTCATCAGGATCATTAATTTTAACAAAAAAACAAAACCCATTAAAAGGAGAATTATTTAAATGGACTTAGCATACTTAGCAGCCGGTATTGGTGCCGGATTAGTAGTAATCGGAGCAGGAATCGGAATCGGTAGATTAGCTGCATCTGCAATGGAAGCAACCGGAAGACAGCCTGAAGCAACAGGTGATATCAGAACTTCAATGATTATCGCTGCTGCTCTTATTGAAGGTGCTGCACTTTTCGGTCTTGTTATCTGTATCTTACTTGCTATCAAATCATAATAGCAAAAACTAAAAATTTATAACAAATGTTAAATTATATTTTAGCAAATTTTGCTAATATATTATTATTCATTGCACCTGATGGCGAAAAACCATCATTGCTTTCGGTTAATCCCGGATTGATTATTTGGACAATTATAATTTTTGTAATTTTACTTATCCTATTAAGAAAAATCGCCTGGGGTCCGCTGATAAAATCACTTCACACAAGAGAAGAGATGATTAAAAATTCAATTGAAAATGCTGAAAGTTTAAACAAAGAAGCACAGAGATTGATTGAAGAGAATAAGAAGAATCTTGCTGAAGCCAATGCTCAATCTATGAAGATTATTAATGAAGCAAAAGATATGGCAAATAAACTTCGTGAAGAGATATTATCAAAAGCAAATGATGATGCAAAAAAGATTTCAGAACAGGCAATCAGAGATATTGAACAGCAAAAAGAATCAGCACTAAACGAGATGAAAGACAAAATTTCAGATCTGGCGATTTCTGCCGCTGAAAAAATTATTTCTGAATCTCTTGATAATGAAAAACAAAAAAAATTGATAAACGATTTTTTATCTCAGGTTCCAAAAAATTAAGTAAACGTTATCAGATAAATGTTTAATAAGATAAATAGAAGATATATACAGGCTTTATATGAAGATGCATTGCAGCATAACAATCTTGAAAAAGTTTCAGATGATGCTCAGTTCATTATTAATACTTTGAATGATTCAAACGAATTAAGAGTATTTTTTAAAAGCCCTGTTATTGATGCAGATAAAAAACAAAAAATTGTTAAGTCAATTTTTGAAGGCAGAATTCAAAAAAATACATTACATTTTATTCTGATACTGATTCAACGCGGAAGAGAAATGTTTATCAAATCTATCTTTGAAGATTTTATAATTTTCAAAAATGAAAAGAACGGATATATAAATGTAAATGTGACTACGGCTGTAGAACTTAACGATCAGGAAAAGAAAAATCTCAAAGCAAAGATTGATGAATATTCCGGATATAATACAATTCCTTCTTTCAGTGTTGATAATAAATTAATAGGCGGATTTGTTGTTAAGATTAAAGATACAATTCTTGATGCGAGTATTAAAAGACAACTTGAACTTTTAAAGAAAAGATTCAAAGAAAGTGACGTTATTTTAAATTAAAAATTTTACGGATATTAATATATCCGATTTAAAAAAAAGAAAATAGTATGGCAGAAGTTAAATCAGATGAAGTATCCTCAATACTTCTAAAACAATTATCAGGTTTTGAAAAAGAACTTGACATATATGAAGTAGGAACTGTTCTTTATGTCGGAGACGGTGTTGCCAGAGTTTATGGTTTATCAAACTGTATGGCATCAGAGTTAATCGAATTTCCGAATGGTGTTGTCGGAATTGCACTTAACCTTGAGGAAGATAATGTCGGTTGTATTCTATTCGGTGATTCCTCTTTGGTAAAAGAAGGTGATCAGGTGAAAAGAACCGGAAGAATTGCATCTATGCCTGTTGGCGATGCAATGCTTGGAAGAGTTATAAATCCACTCGGACAGCCGATTGACGGAAAAGGTGAAATTAAAACTGATCATTTTTTACCAATTGAAAGAAAAGCACTTGGTGTTATCCAAAGATCACCTGTTAATCAACCGTTACAAACCGGTTTGAAAGCAGTTGATGCTATGATTCCAATCGGAAGAGGTCAGAGAGAACTTATTATCGGGGACAGACAAACTGGTAAAACTGCCGTTGCTATTGATACTATTATAAATCAAAAAGGTAAAGACGTTTATTGTATATATGTTGCGACAGGTCAAAAAGGTTCTACTGTTGCACAGGTCGTAAAAAGTTTACAGGATGCAGGGGCGATGGAATATACTACTGTTGTAGTTGCTACTGCTTCAGATCCTGCTCCTATGCAGTTTATCTCTCCTTATTCAGGTGCTACTTTAGGTGAATATTACAGAGATAACGGAAAACATGCGTTAGTTATTTTTGATGACTTATCTAAACAAGCCGCTGCTTACAGAGAAGTTTCATTGCTTTTAAGAAGACCACCGGGAAGGGAAGCATATCCGGGTGATGTATTTTATTTGCACTCAAGATTACTTGAAAGAGCATCAAAACTATCTGCTGATTTAGGAGGTGGTTCATTAACTGCTCTTCCAATTATTGAAACAAAAGCAGGGGACGTATCTGCATATATTCCGACAAACGTAATTTCTATTACTGACGGACAGATTTATCTTGAACCGAATTTATTTAACGCCGGTATAAGACCTGCTATTAACGTAGGTATTTCTGTTTCACGGGTTGGTGGTAATGCTCAGATTAAAGCGATGAAAAAAATTGCAGGTACTTTAAGACTTGAACTTGCACAGTTCAGAGAGCTTGAAGCGTTTGCAAAATTCGGTTCTGATCTTGATAAAGCAACTCAGCAACAGTTAAGAAGAGGTGAAAGACTAGTTGAAGTTTTAAAACAGAAACAATATTCACCAATGCCTGTTGAACAGCAAGTTGTTATTATTTATGCAGCAACTAAAGGATACCTTGATGAGATTCCCGTTAAAAATGTTAAACAATATGAAAACGATTTATTATCACAAATGACAAGTATGAATCAGGATATATTAACTGAGATTTCAGAGAAAAAAGAAATGTCATCTGAAACTGAAGAAAGACTTAAAAAATTATTAACTGAATTTACCGAGAGATTTAAATCATCTATCGCATAAATTAATTTTTGAAACTAAAGTTCATTTAAAGATATAAGAGAAAAAATTGGCAACACTTAAAGAAATTAAAGTAAGAATAAACGCGGTAAAAAGCACACAGAAAATCACGAAAGCGATGAAAATGGTTGCTGCCGCAAAGTTAAGAAGAGCCCAGGACAGAATTACTTCTGCAAGACCTTATGCTTTAAAATTAAATGAACTTCTCACCCAATTACTTTCAACAACCGATAAGATTGTAAATCCTTTAATGGAAAAAAGAGAAGGTGGTAATGTATTGGTTGTTCTCGTTACTGCCGATCGAGGACTTTGTGGTTCTTTTAACACTAATTTGATCAAAGCAGCAGCGAATCACCTTCAGAATCTCGGAAGTTCAGCACAGCTAATTTGTGTCGGTAAAAAAGGATATGATATTTTTAAAAACAGAAATGTAAATATGATTGAACACTTTTCAGGCATATTTAACAATCTGAATATAGATTTATCAAATGAAATTGTGAATAGAATTGTAAAAGGGTATCTGAACAGAGAATATGACAGAGTTGAAATTATTTACAATGAATTTAAATCTGTTATCAAACAAGTTATCAGAATAGAACAGTTTTTACCGCTCGTTAGAAAAGAAAAAGCAAAAGACGAGAAAGCAAAAAAACTGGATTATATTTATGAACCTGATGTTGAAAGTATTTTAAATGATATAATTCCTAAACAATTAAACATTCAACTTTGGAAATCTCTGCTTGAATCTAACGCAGCAGAACAAGGGGCAAGAATGACCGCTATGGAAACTGCATCTAAAAATGCATCTGACCTTATAAAAGAACTTGATCTTCAATATAACAGAGCAAGGCAGGAAGCAATCACAAAAGAAATTCTTGAGATTGTATCCGGTGCTGAAGCGTTGAAAGAATCATAATTCTTTTCCTTAAATTTTTTAAAATTAACTTATATAAATAATTTATTTCTGATATGAGGATAAATCATTTTCCTGTATTGGTTTTGCAATCAGAATTTTTAAATCAAAGAATAACCGGTTTAAAAATCTCTGATATTTATACTCAGGAAAAAAATAAACTTGTATTGGAATTAAACGGTGGAAGTTATCTTGAGTTTTCCATTGAAAAAAATTATGAATATTTAATTTTAAGAGAAGGAATTAAAAAATCAAATAAAAATGTAGTTTCATTATTTGAAGAAATTTACAATGAGGAAATTAAAAC
>DOWN01000344.1:4669-19257 GCA_003519545.1 Bacteroidota bacterium | reverse complement strand
TTCGGATCAACTGATACTACTTACAGAGTTATCAGACAATTGGCAGGTAACACAACTTGGGATACTCTCAAAAGAGTTCCTGAAGGTTCAAGCAGATTCTTAAGCTATTCACAGGATCCTGCTGCCACTCCGTTATACTTAAAATTTGTAGATTTCAAATCAAATGCATACGACTCATCAAGAATTGTTGACGGTGTTTATATTAATGTACAGAAAATAAGATTTACATCCGCTGGTGGCGGTACTTATGTTGGTAATGTTGGTATCATCCGTGACCCTTCAACAACCAGAACTCCCGATAGTATTCAAACCAGAAGACCGGGTTGGGAATACAGACCTGCCGGAAATCAGTTCGTAACCGGAAGTCAGATAGTACCAAACGGCGGTCCATGGCAGTCACAGACAATGGCTATATCTTCAGTAATCAGAGGTACTTGGAATAACGTACCATCAAATCTGACACCTGACAGATACAGAACAATCAGACTTACTTGGAAAACGAATCTGAACGATGGACAGTTGGCTTACAGATATGTTGATACTGCAGGCACACCGTTATCATCAGGTTCAAGATATTTATACAGAGGTTTTGACAGAGTACCGTTTATAGCAGAAGAAATAGACCCGACAGATTCCACACCTTCACCACGAAGAATAAATGTAGGATTTGTAAAGACAAGAACTGTTGATTCATCATCAGCGTTTAATATGTCAGCAGATTCCACAGGTGGTTTCTTGTTTGTATATTTCTTTAATTCAGATTACTCAGAAACAGTAATTCCGAACTATACAACCGGTGCATTAAACCTGAGACAACAGCAGTTGGATATTATGTATGTATGGGCACCAAGATTAATAACTCCGACTTCATCACCTGTAAATAATGATGAGTTAATATTCTATCCATACACAGTAACCCGGCCATTTGTCCAGGGTAACATTCCATTGACTTATGAATTTGAGACTAAAGCACCTGTATTTGGTAATACACAGGTAGCCAAAGATCAGAATGAGATGGAAAAAATCAGAGTAGTTCCTAACCCATATTATGGCTACAGTACTTTACAGCAAGGTATAGCCAATAGATTTGTAGAGTTCAGGAATTTACCTGCAAGTTGTAAGATAAGTATATATTCGTTGAACGGTGATTTAATGGCAACGATAGATAAGACACAGAATCCTAATCCAGCAATAAACTCCACAGCCAGATGGAACCTTCAGAATTTAGAAGCAGTCCCTGTAGCAAGTGGAATATATGTAGCCCTTGTGGATGCACCGGGAATAGGACAGAAAGTTATCAAGATAGTAGTGTTCACCGCACAGGAACGAATAAACTTTACGAACTAATTTTCAGAGTTTGACTTGAAATCAGGCAAGACATTCTTGAAAGAGAATGTCGCCTGAGAGAGAGTCAGACCTGTAAAACAAAACAGGAGATTTTAAAAAATGAAAATAAAATACAATAAAACATTAGTAGCAATAGTTACAGTATTTTGTCTTATGGCAAGTGTTGTAACGGCAGGTGACCGGGGCAAGTTCGGTACATCGGCAGCTCCTGAGTTATTAATACCTGTTGGTTCGGTAGGCACCTCACTTGGTGGTTCGAACTTATCTTACGTCACAGGTATAGACGCAATGTTTTGGAATCCTGCCGGACTGGCAAGATTAAATTCATCCACAGCGGAAGTAATGTTTTCACATATGAATTACTTTGCTGATATGAATATGCAATACTTTGCGGGAGCATCGGATATAGGTTTGGGAGTAGTCGGAGCATCCATCCGTTCATTTAACATCGGAGAGATACTTGAGACAACCGAACTTCAACCCGAAGGAACAGGAACAGTATTTCAGCCGACATATCTTGTAGCGTCATTGAGTTTTGCAAGACAGATGACAGATAAGATCAGATTCGGAACAAATGTAAAGTTGATTTCTGAATCAGTAGCAAACGTAAGTGCCAATGGTATAGCGTTTGACTTTGGAATACAGTATATCGGCGGATCATCAGGTTTAGCGTTCGGAATAGCCATAAAGAACTTAGGTTCAGCAATGACATTCGACGGACCGGGACTTGAGAGATCATATGTCGAAAACGGACAGACAGTAACAAGAAAAATTATTCTTGAGCCGTTTGATTTACCGACAAATCTTGAAATTGGAGCATCATACACATATGCAATGAATACACAGAATTCATTGAATATCTCAACAGCGTTCCAGAACTCAGGATTTTCAAGTGATGAATACAAATTTGGCTTGGAATATAATTACAATAACAATTTCTACTTGAGAGGTGCATTTAACTACAGACCACAGGCGAAAGATAATGGAGAGTCATTATTCGGACCGTCTTTTGGAGCAGGAGTTAAATATCCGTTCAGTGGAGTTATGCTCGGCTTTGACTATGCTTTTAGAGTTATGAGCAGAGACAGATTCTCTGAAGGAACTAATCAGTTCTTCACACTCAATGTAGGATTTTAATAATATTTAAAATTTATTAAATTAAAGGTAACCTGTTCTTTTAAAGGTTACCTTTTTTTTTAAAACTTTCAAATTATGAGAACAAAATTTTATTTCATACTTTCCCTTTTGGTTATTTGTGTATCCCCAATATATTCATTCGATATGAAAATTCAGGCTCAGTTTGACTATGCCGTCTTTAAAGGTGCCGATAATAAAAATATTTTGGAAATTTATTATTCTATATTGCAAAAATCTTTGTTGTATAAAATGAATTCCCAAAATAACGGGTTTGAAGCGATTGCATCATTAAATATTTATATTAAGGATAATATTACCAACGAAATAAAATTTAATGAAAAATATTCTTTACCTTCTTCAATTCCCGACACTTCTTCCGCTAACCTGAATTTAAATCTTGTCGGACAGATAAATTTAATGCTTGCTTCAGGTTCTTATACTTTATCTGTTGTAGCAAGTGATTTTAATAACCCAGATAATTATGACAGTATTTCTATGGAAGTGGATGTTAAAGGTTTTGGAAATACCGTAAATTTAAGTGACATTGAATTATCTACTAATATCGCTAAAGGTGAAGATAAATCAAGTATATTCCATAAAAATACGCTTGAAGTAATTCCTAATGCCGGTGCGTTATATGGTAATAATTTAAATAACTTATATTATTATGCTGAATCCTATAATTTAAACTCATTAAAATCCCCTTCGCTTATTCTTACGGAAAGTATTACGGATGAAAATAATAATTCGGTTCATTCTAAATCAAAAGAAATTAAAGTTTCAGGTGACTCAAGAGTTGAATACGGGAAAATTAATATTGATAAATTACCTTCAAAATCTTACCTCCTGACTTTAACTTTATCGGATACTTTAAATAATATTTCCATTTCCAAATCAAAAAAATTCTGGGTTTATAATCCCAAAATTGATGCTCCTGTAACTGATAGTCCTGATAAAGATTTTTTAGTTTCCGAATATGCGGCTATGAGAGAAGAACTTGTTAATCTTGATTTTGATCTAACTTTTTATCTGAGAACTGAAAATGAAAAAAAAGCATTTGAATCTTTGACTAACCTTAATGATAAAAGAAAATTTATGTTTGAATTTTGGAAACGTCGGGATATAAATCCAAACACTCCTCAAAATGAATTCAAACAGGAATATGTCAAAAAAATTCTTGAGGCAAACCAGTTATTCAAAGAACCTTTTAAAGAAGGTTGGAGAACTGACAGAGGAAGAATTTATGTAACTTATGGTAAACCTGAAGAAATTGAAAGTTTCCCTTATTCTAACGATAAAAAAAGTTATGAAGTTTGGAAATATGAAAAATTGGAAGGTGGTGCTATCTGTGCATTTATGGAAAAAAATCAAAGCGGATCCGGAATTTATGAACTCGTTCATTCTACAATCCGGACTGAACTTAGAAATGATGACTGGGAAAGTAAACTTTATCAATAATTTTATTTCACTCTGAATAAAAAAATTTATATATCGGTTTTATCTGTTGTCTTTGCAATCTTTATTTGGCTTTATACAAGTCTTAGTTTCACTTATACAGTGGACTTAAACATCCCTGTAAAAGTTACTTCCGGTAAAAATCAAATTACCGCAGGTAACTTACCGGATAGTTTAAAAGTGTCTGTTAGAGGAAAGGGCTGGGATCTTCTCGGTGTAATGTTTAATAAAGACATCAGATATGATTTGAATTTACTTAATCTCAGACGGGACACAAGAATTTATACAATGCAGGGAATTAACGAAAGATTAAACTTACCGCAGAGCGTTACTATCACCAGCATTACTCCTGATTCTATTAACATAAATTTTGATAACTCTTTGGCAAAAACTGTCCCTGTGATTAATAATGTTGAAGTTAATTTAAAATCTTTCTATCAGATTGTCGGAAGTCCTGAAATAATTCCTGATTCAGTCGTTATTTCAGGACCAACTTCCGTAATTTCAAAAATCAAAGCAGTCTCAACTGAATATAAAAAATTTGATAACATTAGCGAAAACCTGTCTGTAACTGTTAAACTGATTGATACTCTCGGAAATAATCTTAACATAGACCCTTCGTTTGTTACCATAAATTATACTGTTGAACTCGCAGCCGATAAAGAATTTAACGATATTGATGTCGAAATCATTAATGTCCCTCAAGACAGGGAAGTCTTACTTGTTCCTCCTAAGATGAATATTTCCGTTCGTAGCGGTGTGGAACAACTTTCAAAACTCAACCCCATAGACATTAGAGCAGAAATTGATTTTAATGACATTGAAAACGACACTCTCGGATATGTAACTCCAAAAATTGTTCTGCCTCCGAAATTTAATGTGATAAATCAAACACCGGAAAAATTCCAATATATAATTAAAAGGAAATAAAAGTATTAATCTGAAAAAAGAATATAATGATCTGATAACCGCAATAAAATCAATGGATTTTAAAACGGTTTATATTTTCATTTCAGTTTCAATAATTATTTTTATCTCCATTGCTTTCGCAGGTCCGGGATTTTATTATAATAATTTCGGTAATGATAAACTCGACTCACGTCTTTACTGGTTTTTTACTGATGGCTTGATTATGTTTCTTTTACCCGTCTTATCCATAAAATTTATTTTCAAACAAAAATTATCGGACTACGGATTTCGCCTTGGTGATCTTAAATTTGGTTTAATCACTTCTCTTATTTTTTTTGCGGTAATGTTACCTGTACTGTTTATAGTATCAAACTCACCGGAGTTTATTAGAACATATCCTCAAGGAGGCGAACAGGTTGCACACAGTTGGAAAAATTTTATTTTATTCGAACTTAGTATTCTTATTTATATGCTCGGTTGGGAATTTCTCTGGAGAGGATATATGTTATTCGGGTTGAAACCAAAATTTGGATATTATTCTGTCTTAATTCAAATGATACCTTTTTTTATTTTGCATAAAGGGAAACCTGAACTTGAACTTTTCGCTTCTATATTTGCGGGGATTATTCTCGGTGTCCAAGCCCTCAGAGCAAACTCTTTTATATATTGCTGGTTATTACATTTTCTTGTTATGTTCACTATAGATACAATTTCTGTTTTAAAACAATTAAACTATTTATGAAATTATTAATTAATATAGATCACATTGCGACCCTAAGAGAAGCAAGAGGGGAGTTTGAGCCTGATCCGGTTGTTGCTGCCGGGATTTGTGAAATTGCAGGTGCGGACGGAATCGTCTGCCACCTGAGAGAAGACCGCAGACATATCAATGACCGCGATGTAAGACTTTTACGTGAAGTTATCAAATCAAAACTTAATCTTGAAATAGCTGCTACAGCCGAAATGATTAGTTTCGCTTCTGAAATCCTCCCGGACATGGTTACTCTTGTTCCTGAAAAAAGACAGGAAAGAACTACCGAAGGCGGATTAAATCTTATCTCTCATAACTTATTGATTAAAGATGTTGTCCAGCAGTTACATTCCAAAGATATTCTTGTTAGTCTTTTTATAAATCCTGAACCTGAAAATGTTGATTATGCTGTAGAACTAAATGCTGATATAATTGAAATTCACACCGGTAAATATGCAAACGCAATTTCTGATAAAGATGCGGTTAATGAACTTTCAAAAATTGGAACAGTTGCACGTTTAGGTGCTGAACTTGGTTTAACCGTTACCGCAGGTCACGGATTAAATTATAACAATATTTACCCAATAAAAAATATTCCGGAAATTCAGGAAGTAAGTATTGGTCATTCTATAATTTCAAGAGCAGTTTTTACTGGTCTCCAAAAAGCAGTTGAAGATATGGTTTCTATCGTAAGATAAAATTTATGGCTGAACTAAAAGCAAAAGGTTTATTCAAAACTTATAAGAAACGGACAGTTGTTAATAACGTTTCTCTTCATTTAAAAAATAATGAAGTTGTCGGTTTATTAGGTCCAAACGGGGCAGGTAAAACTACAACTTTTTATATGATTTGTGGTCTCGTAAAACCCGATGACGGAATTATCGAAATTGATTTTGATGACATTTCTAAAATGCCGATGTATAAACGCTCTAAACTCGGCATTGGCTATCTTCCTCAGGAACCTTCCGTTTTCAGAAAACTTACCGTTGCTGAAAATATTAAATCAATTCTTCAGTTTATGGGATACTCAAAATCTGAAATTGATGAAAAAACTGAAACGCTTCTAAATGAATTTAATATAAATCATATCCGCGATTCTAAAGGTATGGTGCTGTCCGGTGGTGAGCGACGAAGAACTGAAATTGCAAGGGCTCTGGCTTCAGATCCTAAATTTATTTTACTTGATGAACCTTTCGCAGGTATTGACCCAATCGCAGCCGAAGATATTATGAAGATAATTTTGAAATTAAAAAACAAAGGAATCGGTGTTTTGATAACTGACCACAATGTTCACGAAACATTATCAATTGTTGACAGAGCATACATACTGATTGACGGAAAAATATTCCGCTCCGGTTCTTCTCTTGAACTCGCTAATGATGAAATGGTTAAGAAATTTTATCTCGGTGAATCTTTCTCTATGGAAAGATACCTTTCTAAGGAAAAATAATTATTTATTTTTATCTGTTTTAGTCTCAGTTTTAGTCTCTGATTTTGTTTCAGATTTAGATTCTGATTTTGCAGTTGAAGTGTTTTCTGATTTTACCGTATTAGTATCTTTTTTTGTAGCACTGCTCGCCGTCTTTTTTTCACTCCCGCTTCCTGTGTTTTTATAATCTGTTAAATAAAATCCGCTGCCTTTAAATATCAATCCGGCACCTCCACCTATCATCCTTTTCAATGTATCTTTTCCGCAGACTTCACATTTTGTTATCGGATTGTCTTTGATTGATTGGAAAATTTCAGTTTGATTTCCGCAATTTGTGCATTTATAATCGTATGTTGGCATTTTTTATAATCCTAAAAATTTATTTTTTGCTTTTTCAAATTCTTCCTGCGATATCAATCCTTCTTCAAGTGCAGTTTTTAATTCTTTTAACTTATTTAAATTTATTCCGTTACCGCTTCCTGAACTTGAAATTTCAATCCCGGAAGATTTCACAGGTTCTTCACTGTTATTAAGTATATTATTTACTTTTAAAACTCTTTTCATTCCGTCGCCACATAATTCACTGAACTCATCTATATGATCTTTAAGATATAATACTCTGTCTATAAATTCCTGTCTGTCAGATTCTTTTACTTTATTTTCAATTTCTTTTGCTAACATTTTCGTTATATAATATTCATAAGTCTCAATTTTTCTTTTCGCTTCTCCTGAAATTTCAATCTCATGAAGCGTATATACTTTCTCATAATAATATTCAAAAATCACAAGCATTTCAGCAAGTGAATTATTTTTTATTAACTTATTCTGAATATTTTCTGCCTGTTTTAAAATTTTATATCTCAGTGAATCCGCACCGTTCTCTTCAAATAGTCTGTTTATCAACCTCGATTCAATCCCGAGTTGTTCAGTTCTTTTTACAGTTATACCTTCCTGCCTTGTGTATTTATAAATTGATCTTGGTTTTCCTGTCTCTTTGTCAAAATCCGTTACAACTTCAAACACACCGAATATCAATCCCATTATATAAGCCCTGTATGACTCATCAAGTTTTTTTCTTTCCTCTGCTGTCAGCGGAATAATATCGTTATATATAAAATAATTCTTATCAATATGTAAATCTATATTGAGATTATTTGAAAGTTGTTTATAATATTGTTTCATCTCCTCTGCAACGGTATAAGAGTAAAACAATGGAAATCCCGCCCATTCACTGTAGAACGTAATAGTTGAGTTATCCGCCGAATCTTTAAACTCTATATTTGCACCTGCGATTGAAGATATTAAAGATTGAAACTTCTTAAATGATGGTGTATTGGTTTTTATACCGATATAATATTTTTTTGCTGATTGATCAAGACCGAAACTTCCCGGCGTTTCTTTTGTCCTAAGCCAGGGAAATGCCTGATTCATCATTCCTCTGATTTTTGATTCACTTCTCAAAGCATCTTTTTCAAATAATATATCCGTAATATTATAATCTTCTCTGATTTTATCAAACTGCTTTTTACAAAATGCTATCATACTTGCCTCTATCGCTTTAGCATCACTGTCTTTTAAAATATTCACAATATCCGTAACATCTCTCGCACCTAATTCTTTTAATAACTTATTGGATAATTCTTTAATCGTATCATTTGCAGATTGACCGCTGCCTACATATCTTATATAATATTCATTCTTAACATCATCAGGTTCATAAATGTAATGATTAAAACTGTTTTCTGTTTTCTGTATAAAATATAAATATTTTTTTCTGAAATTATCTTTTAATACACTTAAATTTCCTGTCAGTTTATCAATGTCAGATATCAAGCCGGTATAAATAATATTTCCGTCATCTGTTTTTTCACCTTTCTCTATCAAATCAAGTATTCTCTGTACTATTTCTTTTGCATAATAACGTGACCGTAATTTAATCAAAGCATTGTAATATTCATCAAGTTTTGTTACAAGTTTCTCGAGTGAACCCGCCATTGCTGTTTTTTTCAAAACATTTAATTTGCTTCGCGATTCATCTTCTTTTAAATCCTGAAGTTTTCTTTTTATCTCTCCGTCAAGTCTCGTTACTAATCCCTGTAAATCTTTAATCTCTTTCTCAAATCTGTTTAGATAATTGAAATTTTCATTCGTAAGTATAAACTGTAATCTTCTAAGTGAATTAATTGCATAAAAAACTCCTCTTGTCGAATCGTTAATCAAATGATTTATCGTCTTCTCAATCAATCCGGGTCTGTTCCTGTCTCTGTCACCGATTACTTCATTTATAATTTTTGTTCTGTTTGTGAATATTTGTGAGTAATACATCCCTTGCCGTGATATATCACTATCATCCCTGAAGTTAGTATCAAATTTATTTTTTTCGTTATGAATAAATGCACTCCAGTTGTCACCACGTTTTCCGCTTACAAGTTCATTCTGTAAATTTGCCAGAAATGTTTTTATCTGTGCCTGAAGTGAAGTTTTCTCTCCCGCACTGTATAATGAATCAAGCAACTGATGTTTTGTATTTGTCTCTGCAAGTCCAATCTTTGGCAGGAATTCATTAATCATAAAATTATCTACTTCACTCTGAGAACCTTCAGCATAAGTTAAATAATAATTTATTATATCCTCGCATAGTTTATTCGCACACGCAAGAATTATTCTGTCAACAGGCAATGAAATTGATGACTGACCAAGAGTTGAATATTTTCTCGAAAATGTATTCTCGGAAACTGTTGTTTCATCGGGCCATAATCTCTGTTTATACTGAACAAGATTTACTCTTACTCCACGTTTGTAATTAGCAAAATCTGAATCTGAAAAATCCGTAAATATACTGTCCGCTAACATCTTGTAAATATCTTTATTGCTAATATCTGAAAGCGAAAGATTTTTGCTGTTCTCTCCGTCTATCAGATATACATCATCATAAACTCCGGGTTGAAATGATAACGGATAATTTTTCTTCCAGGAAACTTCAAATATATTTTTCAGATTATAATATTCCATTTCTTTCAACGCCGCATATCCGTTTGCATAAACTCTCTCTTTGCCGTATGCCTGATATATCTTTGGCAAAAATAAAAAACACGATGACACAGCATTATTCTTGAATAAATTTCTAATCAAAAATCCCATATCAAGAAACATTCCCGATCCTGTTCCGCCACTTACCGATGTTATTACATAAATATTTATCTTATCTGTATTTACATTTTTTATTCTGTGCTTATCTTTTATGGCATTAATTGATTTTGAATCTGTGATTCTTGATTTTGCTGATGTCAGTTTATGAACTATCTCATCATAATTATGAAAAAATGCTAATCTCGCAGCAGGTCTTATTTGCCCTGCTCCTGTATTCATTGTTCCAAGTTTTCCAATCTCGCCCGTTGTATTAAGCCATTGTTTCACATTAGGTACATCATTAATTCTGTGTATATATTCAGATGGGTTCACCGGATTAAAAATTTTCTCAGCAGGTTGAAATTCTATATCATTGATTAATAAATCTCTCTCTCTTGCTATTCCGCCTTCTTCTGACGGGGCATTATCTGTATCAATATATAAAAATGATATGATAGGGAAATCATTTAACGAACCGTATCTCTCGACAAATTGTCTGCGGATTCTTAAAAGAACTTCTTTACCCGTTCCTCCAAGCCCGAGTATTATTGTCGGCATAAACTCATTGGTCTTTAACTCGCCATCACCTTTTTCCGCATCTGTCAGTCTTATATTTTTTTCGATTTCCATTTTTTAAATTTCTAAGTTTAAAGCTCCACTACACTTTCACCACCGTCAAGATTTACAATGTTACCTGTAAACCAACTGCTGTTATTTTTGTAATTATCTAAAATAAAATCAGCCACATCTGTTGTCTGTGTCAGTCTTCCGTGATGATTTCTTTGGAGTGCATTGTTAATTATTTTATCTGTTCCCGGAATTTTTCTCAAAGCAGGTGTATCAGTAACTCCCGCCATTAGTGCATTCACTGCAATTCCTTTGCTTGCCAATTCCATTGATAGTTGTCTTGTATATGATTCAAGGCATGCTTTTGCAGCAGATATTGCCCCGTAAGATTCTATCTGTTTTCTTCCGCCGGATGATGTCATACAGTATATTTTACCTCCGGATTTCATCAGATTGTTCCTTACGATATCCTGCGTCCAGTAAATGAAACTGTTCGCCATCACATCAAGTGTCATTTCAATATTTTTCTGATTCATTTCTTGCATCGGGTCATCGGCTATAAATGGTTTCAATGTCCCGAATGCAAGTGAGTGTAACATAACTTTAATTTCTGCTTCGGGATTATTTTTGAATAATTCTGCTGTCTCATCTATTATCATTTTTCTTTTTCCTGAATCTGCAGCATTTACATTATAAAATCTCGCCTCCACTCCATATGCCTTTATATCTTCTATTAATTGTTCAACATCAGGCATAGTTGATGATCTGTCAAGATGTACCCCGATTATATTCACTCCGTCTTTTGCAAGTGCTAAAGAAATTGATTTACCAAATCCACTCGATGCTCCGAGTATTAATGCATAAAATTTTTTCATTTTTGTTTAGTTACTTTTAAGTGCGATTATTAACATTATTAAACTTACAATGAATAAAAAGATCATTGTAACTAAAAAAGCCACTGACGTTTGAAATCCCGCCACTACTCCCCATATTATAAATAACCATATTACAGTTATTACGAAAAACAAACTCCAACTGAGTAATAACGATTGTCTGGTTGATCTCGTTTTGTGAAAGGTTCTGAAAAGTGTTGCGACAAATAAAAAGTAAAATAATCCCGCTCCTAATACCGATAATAATATGTAAACAAATAATTTTGTGTTTGTAAGTTCATTTGGATTTACAACGGGAATTAATAATGAATCTATTGCAGGTATTGTATCTTGTTTTATTGTGTCTTGTGTTATAACCGGTAATGTTGAAACATTGGTATCTATCTGCAATGAATTTTTATTGGAAGTTTTCACTGAATCAGGTGATATCTTTGTGGTATTTGAATAAACAAATCCTGTTAAAAATATCAAATTTAAAAATACAATTATTATCTTATTCATTAATTAATTTAAATTAATTTCTCCACAAAACTCGTATCAAAATTATTGTTTCTGAAATCTTCATTCCTCAATATCTTCTGATGTATCGGTATTGTTGTCTTTACTCCTTCTATCACAAACTCATCAAGTGCTCTCAGCATTTTTTTTATCGCTTCTTCTCTGTTCTGATCATGAACTATCAGTTTCGCTATCATAGAATCATAATTTGATGGTATTCTATATCCGCTGTAACAATGCGTATCTACTCTTACGCCTTTACCTCCCGGAAGGTTCAAACCTGTAATTATTCCGGGTGAAGGTCTGAAGTTATGATCAGGATCTTCCGCATTTATTCGGCACTCAATTGAATGTCCCTCAAATTTAATTTTCTTTTTGGATAGTTTTTCTCCGTTTGCAATATTTATCTGTTCTCTAATTAAATCAAATCCTGTTACTTCTTCTGTGACCGGATGTTCCACCTGTATTCTCGTATTCATTTCCATAAAATAAAAGTTCATATTCTTATCTGCTAAAAATTCAATCGTTCCTGCTCCTAAATAATTTACAGACTTCGCTCCTTTCACTGCCGCATCTCCCATCGCTTTCCTCACTTCTTCTGTTATGAAAGGGGAAGGGGATTCCTCTATTAATTTCTGATGTCTTCTCTGAACTGAACAGTCTCTCTCTCCAAGATGTATTACATTACCATGACTGTCTCCTAATAATTGAATTTCAATGTGTCTCGGATTTTCTATAAATTTTTCTATATAAACACTTCCGTTGCCAAACGCCATCTCAGCTTCATTCTTTGCCATCATAAAATTTTTCTCAAGTTCGCTTTCGTTTCTTACAATACGCATTCCTTTTCCACCGCCACCCGCAGTCGCTTTAATCATTACTGGTGTTCCAATTTCAGCAACAAGTTTTCTCGCTTCTTCAAATGAATCTATCAAGCCGTCACTTCCCGGAACAACAGGAACTCCCGCTTTTCTCATTGTGTCTTTTGCAAATGCCTTATCTCCCATTGATGTTATCATACTCGGTGTAGGTCCGATAAAATTCAATCCTGAATCTATACATATCTCCGCAAACTCTGCATTCTCTGCCAAAAATCCATAACCCGGATGTATTGCATCTGCATTGGTAATCTCTGCAGCAGAAATTATTCTTGGTATGTTTAAATAACTTTCTTTGGAAAGTGCAGGACCAATACAAACTGCCTCATCGGCAAATCTTACGTGCAATGAATCTTTATCAACCTCTGAATAAACCGCTACAGTGCTGATACCCATTTCTTTACAAGTACGTATTATCCTTAGAGCAATCTCGCCACGGTTGGCTATTAATATTTTTTTTATCATTAACTTTTTTCTATTAAAAATAACGGTTGTCCGTATTCAACTGCTGTTGCATTCTCAACTAATATCTTTACTATTTTACCTGATACTTCTGATTCTATTTCGTTCATTAATTTCATTGCTTCTATAATACAAAGCACTGTTCCTTGTGAAATTGAATCACCGACTTTTACATATGCATCAGCATCCGGAGCGGGTGCCCTGTAAAACGTACCTACCATTGGAGATTTAACTTCATAAAAATTCTCTCCTGCTGATACTTGCTCAGATGTATTTGATGTTTTAGTCTCGGTTGATACCTGATCAGTTGATGTAGTCTGTGCGGGTGATGAAGCCATAGGCATCGGATGTGAAATTGCCATTGCTGGAGAAATACCTCCGCCTGATATAACCTGCACTTGTTTAGAGATTTTTATTCTCGCACCGCCATTTCCACTTTCATCTATTACAAGTTCTGTCGCTGTGCTCGTATCAAATAATTTTAATAATTTTTTTATTTCGTTTGTATCCATCTTGTTTTATTTATAATTGAAAATTTATTTTTTTTAAACTTTTACTCTTTCTATGTAATCTCCGGTTCTCGTATCAACTTTTATAAATTCACCTTCATCTATAAACATCGGTGCATTCACAATTGCTCCGGTTTCTACAGTTATTTGTTTTGTCGCATTTGTCGCGGTATTTCCTTTTACTCCCGGTGGTGCGGATATAACTTTAAGTGTTACGTGTGCAGGTATCTCTAATGAAATAGGGGATTCATTGTGAAAAATTATCTGAACTTCCTGTCCTTCTTTCATAAACTCTCCCTGTTTTCCGACTAACTCTTCAAGTAAATGTATCTGATCGTATGTTTCATTATCCATAAAATTAAAATTCTCTCCGTCTTTATACAGAAATTGATAGGTCTTCTGTTCCAGTCTTTCAAGTTGTACTTCCTCTCCTGATCGGAATCTATGCTCAATCGTTTTTCCGTTTTTTAAATTCCTCATTTTTACCTGATAAAATGCTCTTAAATTTCCTGGTGTTCTGTGCTCAACACTCATTATTGAATGTAAGTCTCCGTTAAATTTAATCACCGTTCCGTTTTTTAAATCTGATGTAGTTGCCATTTATTGAAATTTGATATATTTTGA
>DOWN01000344.1:0-4560 GCA_003519545.1 Bacteroidota bacterium | reverse complement strand
CATTTTATATAGTTTTTTCTGCTAAAATTGAGTATTTTTAAATATTCTGCTTAATTTTTAATCAAAAACTTAAATAATGAAAATAACTCTACTTTTACTAACCTTAATTATCATTATGATAAATATTCCAAATGATTCTTATTCACAAAATTCCAATGATTTCATAAGTATTAATTCTGATGTGAAATACCAATATTTTGCTACCTATGATACTGAAAGATTAAATAAAATTATGAATGATGAACTCGCTACTTTTTGCGAGTTTAAACAGTCTTTCACTCAAGCCAAATATCCTTTAAAACTTTATAAAGTAATCTATAAATCTGTAATTCCTGAATTGAATAATAAACCTACTGAGTGTTCAGGGCTAATTGCAATACCGGAAACCGGAAAAACTTCTATGCCTATGATTTCATATCAGCACGGGACAGTTTTTACTAATTACGAAGTTCCGACAAATCCTGAATCAAGTTACGAAACAAGACTTGAACTCGCAGGATTAGCAAGTCAAGGTTATATTCTGATTGCCGCGGATTATTTCGGTAAAGGAATTTCTAAAGAACCTGAAGCATATCTGGTAAAAGAAAGTGCCAAACAGGTTTGTTATGATATGTATATTGCTTCTCTTGAAGTTCTTAAACATCTCGGATATACTCCAACTCAGTTTTTCCTGAGCGGCTGGTCACAGGGAAGTTTTAACACACTTGCGTTTTTGAATAAACTCGAGTCACTTGGAGTTGATGTCACCGCTGTATCTATCGCAAGCACTCCTTCTGATTTATTCGCAATCGTTAACAGATGGGTTTTTGAACCCAAACCAATTGACGCAATTTATTTACCCGGATTACTCGCTTTGAAAGCGAACTCGTTTGAAATTTATTATAATGAGCCGGGATTGTCTAAAATGATTATCAAACCTGAATATTGGCAAATTTCAAATGATTTATTTACGAATAAAATAACATGGGAAGAATTTGATAAAGTCGTTCCTGAAAAAATTCCGGATTATATAAATCCTGAATTTAAAAAACTTATATCAAATCAACTTCTTGGATATGGAAAAATTTTATCCGATGCTGAAGTTTATAGATGGAGAAGTAAAACACCTGTAAATACATACTTTGGTGAAATTGATGAAGTTATTCCTGAATATATCGCACGACTTCCTGAAGGTTATCAGGACTTAATTGGTGGCAACGTAACAGCAGTATCAGCAGGTCCAAAAGCCGACCACCGCGGAACATTCGTCTTCTCTGTAAATCATCAACTTAACTGGTTCAACTCTTTATTGAAATAACAAATTTTTTTCAAAATTTAGAAATTCTTATATCATTGCGGGTTCCCGACCTGTCGGGAACCCGCAATCTCTTTTTCATACAATCTTGTCATTGCGGACTTAGTTTATCCCGACCTGTCGGGAATCCGTAATCTCTCTTTTCACCCCCATTTGTGTAATTAGTTCAATTCGTGTTCATTCGTGGTGTAATTTCCTTTCTCATTTCGCGGTGAATTTCACTCATGCACCATGTCATTGCGGACTTAGTTTATCCCGACCTGTCGGGACCCGCAATCTCTCTTTTCACCCCTTATTTGTGTAATTAGTTCA
The DNA here is from genome assembly GCA_003519545.1 of Bacteroidota bacterium. Lineage (GTDB taxonomy): Bacteria > Bacteroidota > Ignavibacteria > Tepidaquicellales > Tepidaquicellaceae > UBA9002. The sequence goes on along the minus strand of DOWN01000344.1, from coordinate 2,954 downwards.
ATTCGTGAAAATTCGTGGTGAAATTTCCTTTCGCATTGCGTGGTGAATTTCCCTTACACTCCATGTCATTGCGGACTTAGTTTATCCCGACCTGTCGGGAACCCGCAATCTCTTTTTTCACCCCTCATTCGTGCAATTCGTATAATTCGTGAAAATTCGTGGTGAAATTTCATTTCTCATTTCGCCTTTACTTTCCTTTCTCATTTCGTGATGAATCCCCCCTATACAATTTTATCTAAATTGAAAATCACTCAATATTTAACTAATTTTCAATAATTTCACAATTTTTATAACTTAAATTTAAAATTACGGAGGTTCAAATGTCAATCCGTATTGGCATTAATGGTTTTGGTCGTATCGGAAGACTCGTCTTCAGAAGAATGATGGAATTAGGTGGCTTTGATATTGTAGCAATTAACGATTTAACAGATGCAAAAACTCTCGGACAACTTACTAAATATGATTCTGTACATGGAAGATTTAACGGGGAAGTAATCGTCGGTGATAACTCACTCACAGTTAACGGTGATGAAATAAAAATTCTCGCTGAAAAAGATCCGTCTAAATTACCTTGGAAAGATTTAAACGTTGATGTAGTTATTGAATCTACAGGTGTATTCACATCTATGGAAAAACTTAAATTACATCTTGATGCCGGAGCAAAAAAAGTAATTTTAACCGCACCAGCAAAAGATACTCTTGATGCTGTAGTCGTTCTCGGAGTTAATGATGAAATTTTAAAAACTAATCCTAAAATTTTATCAAACGCATCTTGTACAACTAACTGTCTCGCTCCTATGGTTAAAGTTCTTGATGATACTTTCGGAATTGAAAAAGGATTTATGACTACTGTTCACTCTTACACAAACGATCAGAATATTCTTGACCTTCCTCATAAAGATTTAAGAAGAGCAAGAGCAGCAGCGGTTAATATTATTCCGACTACAACCGGTGCAGCAAAAGCAGTTTCTGAAGTGTTACCACATCTTAAAGGAAAACTTGATGGATTTGCATTAAGAGTTCCTACTCCCGATGGCTCTTTGACTGATTTCGTATGTGAACTTAAAAAAGAAACAACGAAAGATGAAATTAACAAAGCAATGAAATCTGCATCTGAAGGCTCGATGAAAGGTATTCTTGAATATTCAACTGATCCGCTCGTTTCTACTGACATCATTGGAAATTCTCATTCTTGTATTTTTGATTCTTTATCTACAATGGCTAACGGTAAACTTGTAAAAGTTGTCGGTTGGTATGATAATGAATGGGGTTATTCCTGCAGAATAGTTGACCTCACAAAACTAATCGCTTAATTAAATTTTCTAAGATGAAAATTTTAATTTGCATTATTATTTTAATCTCATTTCCCGCTTCCGGATTGTATGCCCAATATTATCCGGAAGTTTGGGATTCAACCGCTATTTATGAAAATGATTACCTCAAAATTGAAGTTCCCAAAAAATGGAGATATAACGAAGTTCCAAAATCTAATGCTGAAAGTTCTGGTATGTTAATGATTTTTGAAGGCAGTGGTATTGGTTTCCCGTATATCGTAAATGACAATCCATTTATCGTGAACGCAACAATTGTAAAAGCAAATAATATTTCCTCTTTGGATTCACTTGAAACTTTATTTCTTGAAGATATGCAGAAAGGAAAAGATGTAGATAAAGTTTTTGAAGATAACTATACTCCTTTAGTAGAAGAATTTACAACCAAGTCAGGAAATAAAGGGAAAGTAGTTAAGCACAGATATTTCAGAAAATCAAAAGGATTGAGCCAATCAAGATACTCATTTTTAATATTAGATGAAGAAACTAAGAATGCTTTTGTCTTTGGAATTTCGTATCAGTATGACGGAAGTTATAAATCAACAGAAGATTTTTTAAACCTAACAAAATTCTCTAAAGATATTTTTAATAACTTCGAATTAAAATAAAATTGATTTTTAATTCATTTAATGATAAATCAATATATTAAAATTACTAAAACTGAATATACCCCTGACAGATAAACGAATCAATTTGAATGGTAAGTAGTTTTAATTCATTATTATAACCGTAATCACTTTTGCTTATCTTATATCTTCTTGTACCGAAAAATGTAATCCTTTGATTTACAACTTCTTGACCGTCCTCGAAAAAAATTCTAATATCAGAATATGTAATTTTTTTATTACTGATTTCAATATTCAAAGTATCGCTAACAGGGTTAGGGTAAGGAGGCCTTGCATAAATTTGATTATTACTGTCTGCTAAACACCATTGGTTAAAATTCCCACCAATTATATTTCCTAATGAATCAGTAATTAAGATTTTATCGCTGACATTTTCACTATTAATTGGATTACAGCTAATTAAAACTACATTAACAAAAACTATATAAGCAATTATTTTAATAAATTTTTCCATTAGAATATACTCACGGCTATTCCGCCATTAAGCAATACTCCGCGATATGTCCCTGCTACGTTATATACTTTGGAAGAATATTTTAAGTTAGATACATTATAATTATAATTTTGGAATAAATAAGAAACATCAGCGGTTAATCCTATATTTTCATTAATATTGTATCTCATTCCCGAACCGAATTTCGCAATCACACCTTTAGCATCAGTTTCTCCAAATGCATATCCTATATCGGCAAAAAAATATGGTTTAATACCTTTAATTAAAAATGTGTATCTTAAATCCATTACAACTGCGGAAACAGTTTTTTCATTTATCCGAGTTAAAAATATTCCCGGACCAATTCCGAATTGTTTAAAATTATAGTTGGCAGTTAAATTTAAATTATGACTCGTCTCGATTTCATCTTGTCTTATAAAAAATCCACCGTTTATGAAAAATGCAAAATTTTTCCTGAGTTTATCTTCTTCTGTAATCAATGGGATTTCCATATATTTATCATAATTAAAATTTTTCTTTTAAATTTTTTTAATATCAGCAAAA
>DOWN01000173.1 GCA_003519545.1 Bacteroidota bacterium | reverse complement strand
AATATATCTATTCCTTTTGGAAAATTATAAAAAAATATTATCCTGATTTTGAAAGTAAATCTTTCAGTAAAGAAATAATTTTTAAGAAGTTGTATCCCGGTAAAATTTTCAAAGATTCGACTATGAGAAAACTTTCTTCGGAGTTGCTGAAACTTGTTGAGGAGTTTATTATGATTTCTGAATTCAGGAAAACGAAAATTGGAAACAGATTTCTTCTCGTTTCTTATAATTCCAGGTATCTTTATAATATGTTTGAAAACCTGTGGGATGATACTATAAAATTTTATAATTCAAAAAGTGAATTTGATTTTCTGAATCTTATCGAACTTCATATATTACAGATAACACGGATACAAAACGTAGCCGATAAAAAGTCTCCCCGAGATTTATTCCACGAACGTATGAAATATTACGGATATATGATAGTCTATAACTTAATCATATTATTGCAGGAAAGGACAAGGAGGTATCTCTTCTCTGAAATATATAATTTTAAAAATCAGAATGTCGCCGAAGAGTTTGGAGATTTAATAAATTTTGAAAACGGGATAAAGATTATATCAAAAAAATTTCCTCAGTTTACTGATTTACTTAAATTTAATTACAATATGATGAAGGTATTTGAAGAACCTGAGAAATTCGAATTTTTTCTGAATTGTAAAAATATTCTTAAAAAAGATAAAACAATACCCGGGAAATCGCTTTATTTTTACAGCAGTATATTAATAAATTTTTGTCTTAAACACAGATATAATTATGAGTTTGCAGATCTGAACGTTCAGATCAAAGACTTAATTCAGTTACTTATAAAGAGAGATTGTCTCGTGCAGGAAATGTCTAACACCGTGGAGAATGCTTTGATTGAAGTATATGTAGATTTATTAATTTCAGATAATAAAGTTAAAGAAGCAGAAAAATTTATTGATAAATATAAGAGATATATAAAAGAAGATATTCGTGAAAACGTTTTACTTCATAACTATTATCTTTTTGCCGCACATAAAAAAGAATATGAAAATGCTCTTGAGATTCTTTCGAGAATGAAAGAGGTTAATAAATATGATAAAATCAATTTTAGGATTTTTAAACTGAAACTGCTTTTTGAATTAAAAAGGTATGAGGAAGCAATAACAGTTATTCATTCAACCGAAGAATTTTTAAGAAAAGACAAACTCATTTCAAGAGATTTAAAAGATCCGACAAAACTATTTTTAAATTTTTACAGAGAATTATTGAAAATTAAAATGAACAATAATTCCTCAAAAACGGACGAACTTAAATATTTCATACTAAAAGAAAAAAGAGATTTTAAAGAACGCGACTGGTTGATTTCAAAGTTATAATCAATTGTTTTAAATCTTAATTGACTTTAGACTTTATAAAAATTGTAATTATATTTGTAATAATTAAAATAAAAATAATATGGCTTTAGTATTTCCAAAATTAATTCTCATCGGAAGACCTGCTTCCGGAAAATCTGAAATCATTGATTACCTGAAAAAGTCATCCATTGTAGCAAGACAGGAAAGATTCAGAATGGGTGATATAATTGTGTTTGATGATTTCCCAATGTTGTGGACTTGGTTTGAAGAAGATGATATTCTCGAAAAGAAATTTAATTTACCGAGACTACACAGCACACCTGACGGATATTTTAAAGATAAGTCAATGTGGGATTTATTAATCGAACGTATAAATCTTGAATATGAAAAAAGTGTGAAAGATTTAGGTGAGGAGTATAAAGATATAACAAGGATTTTTGAATTTGCCAGAGGAACTCAACACGGTGGCTATAAAGATGCATTCGCCAGATTATCAGATCACTTGCTGAAGGGTTCTTGTGTGATGTATGTTAAAGTTTCATTTGAAGAATCTATCAGGAAAAATAAAAAAAGGTATAACCCTGATAAACCTCACAGTATTCTTGAACACGGTTTAGAAGATGAAAAAATGGAAAAACTTTACAAAGAAGATGATTGGGAAGAAATCTCAAAAGACTCACCAACGCATTTAAATGTAAGAGGTATTGAAATTCCTTATATAACTTTTGAAAATGAAAATTCTATAACTGAAAATCCAAAGTTATTAGGTCCGGTATTGGAAGAGAGATTAAATGAATTATGGAAATTATATTATAAAGTTGGCGGATTGCCATTATAAAAAAATATACGGGTATTTAATACCCGTATATTTTTTTTAACAAATTTATTCTTTGAATTTTTCTTTTAACTGAACAGGTTCTGATTTTTTCTTCATTTTCAGATTCAGAAATTCTACGAACACCGAAAAAGCCATTGCAAAATATACATAACCTTTCGGAATATGAACGTGTAACCCTTCTACCAAAAGCAATAATCCAATCATAAGTAAAAATGACAATGCAAGCATTTTTAATGTCGGGTGTTTATGAATAAATTCACTAACAGTTTTAGCAAATGCAATCATAACAATAAGTGACAGTATAACTGCAATAATCATTATTGATATATGCTGCACAAGTCCGACTGCAGTAATGACTGAATCAAATGAAAAAACCAAATCAAGAAGAATTATCTGAAAAATAACCGAACCAAATGTTGAAGCATTAGTTTTTTTATCTGCTGATTCTTCTGCACCTTCAAGTTTATTATGAATTTCCATTGTGCTTTTCGCTATCAGAAATAGACCGCCACCAATTAAAATCAAATCCCTTCCTGAAACTGCAAAATTAAAAATCGTAAATAAAGGTTCGACAAGACCAACAATCCAGAATATAAAAAATAATAAAACAATTCTGAAACCGACTGCCAAAGAAAGACCTATAAGTCTGCCTTTCTCTTGCTGGTCTTTAGGAAGTCTGCCGGTTAAAATTGAAACAAAAATTATATTATCTATTCCGAGAACAATTTCCATTACCGTAAGAGTAAGTAACGAAATATAAGTTTCGGACTGAAGAAAAATTTCCATATATTATATTATTCTGCTTTTGAGTGTTCTGAAATAATTTTAGTTTCTATTTCTTTTGGAACTTCTTCATAATGTGAAAATTTCCTTTTATAAGTTCCACGTCCCTGTGTTAAACTTCTCAGTTTAGATGAATAGCCTGCCATTTCAGATAAAGGAATCTGACAAACAATTTTTTGTAAATGTCCTTCTGACTCCATACCATTAATCCTTCCTCTTCTTGACGAGACATCACCTGATATTGCTCCCATAAATTCTTCAGGAAAAACAATTTCAACATCGTAAATCGGTTCAAGTATAACAGGATGGGCATCTTTAAATCCCTTTTTGAAAGCCATTGATGCGGCAATCTTAAATGACATCTCATCAGAATCAACAGTATGAAATGAACCGAAATGTAATGTAACTTTTACATCAACTACCTTGCTACCTATTAAAACTCCATTTTCCATAACTTCCGCAATTCCTTTTTCAACTGCAGGAATAAATCTTCCCGGAACAACTCCTCCGACAATAGCATCAACGAATTCAAAACCTCCACCTCTCGGTAACGGTTCAATTTTTAAATGAACGTGTCCAAACTGACCTCTACCGCCTGATTGTTTTTTATGTTTGTATTCAATATCGGCAACAACAGTTCTGATAGTTTCTCTGTATGGGATTCTTGGTTCTTCCAAATCAACATCAAGTCCATATTTCTCTTTAATTCTTTTAATAACAGTTTGTATATGAATTTCACCTTGACCGCTAATGATTGTCTGACCTGTTTCATTATTATGAGTAACAATAAAAGTCGGATCTTCTTCATGTGCAGAGTGTAATGCATTTGCAATTTTATCCTCTTCACCTTTTTTCTTTGCCAATAAAGCCATTGATATATTCGGATCAGGGAATAAAATTTCACTTAGAACAACCGGATGATTTTTTGAACTTAATGTATTATTTGTGTGAGTGTCTTTTAATTTAACAACTGCAGCAATGTCTCCCGCAATCACTTCGCTCACTTCTTTTCTTTCTTTACCGTTCATTACAAACATTTGAGATAATCTCTCGCCTTTACCCGTTGCTTCATTTATCAAATCCATTCCCGGATGAACTTTACCTGAATAGACTCTAAAGAATGAAAGTTCACCGATATTTTTTTCCGATACAGTTTTAAAAACAAATATTGTCGGATCGGTATCTTTAGTAGCACTCACTTCAACAATTTCTTTAGTTCCGGGTTTAACTGCTTTCTCCGGTTTTCTGTCTGTAAGTGATTCTGTATAATCTGCTATAAATTCTAAAACAGGTTTAACTCCGATTCCCTTTTGAGCCGCACAACAGAACAACGGGAATATTTGTCTTGTACGGAGTCCATCAAGCAGTCCTTTATGAATTTCTTCATCTGAAAGTCCTCCGTTTTCAAAAAATTTTTCAAGTAACGATTCATCTTCTTCAGCGATATTTTCAACAAATGCCTGATGATATTCATCTGCTCTGGCTTTTAAATTTTCAGGAATTTCTTCTTCAGTATATTCACCTTTTCCGTCTTTTTTAAATTTTAAAAGTTTCATTCTTGCCACATCCACAATAGAATCAAATGCATCTCCTGAATTAACCGGGAACTGCATCACTGTTACTTTATTACCAAAACTGTCTTTTAACTGAGATACTATATTATCAAAATTTATATTATCCTGATCAAGTTTATTCACAACAAAAATAATATCATTATGATAATAATCAGTATATCTGAAAGTAATTTCAGTCCCAACTTCCCTTCCTTTTACAGCATCAACAAAAATTAAAGAAGTCTCTGTAACTCTTAGACCTGAAACAACTTCCCCGATAAAATCCATAAAACCGGGAGTGTCAATAATGTTTAGTTTTATATTTTCACCTTTGGAGTTTTTAATTTGTGTATTCATCAAAGATGAATTTACAGAAATTTGTTTTTCAATTTCATCTTTATGATAATCACTTACAGTGTTACCTTCTTCAATTTTTCCTTGTCTGTTGATAACACCTGTTTGAAATAAAACTGTTTCGGCAAATATTGTTTTACCCGTACCGCCGTGCCCTATTAAAGTAATGTTCCTGATATTGGATGGAGAAAAGTCAGCCATAAATTACTCCTTATTTTTATTTTGATTAATATTTAAACTTCCGTTTAGATTCATATAATTTTGTGGAACTGTAATTCCTTTTACACTTAAATCAGAATATATTTTTGCAAGTAAATCACTTTTAACATAAAATTGTGATCTGTCAAGCATATCGTTATCAACCCAATAGAATGCTTTCAGAATTACATAATTCGGATTGAAACTATCGAATAAAATCATAACTGCGGGATCTTTTAAAACTTCTTTTGAATTCATAATAGTATCTGAAATTACTTGCATTGCTTTATTTGCATCGGCGGAATAATCAAGAAATATAGAAAGTTCAAATCTTCTTTTTCCGTCCTTTGTATAATTAATCAATGGTTTGTTAATCATCATTGAGTTTGGGATAAAAACATCAAACCCGTCAAATGTTTTTAAATGTGTGTAACGAATATTTAAAGTTTGAATATTTCCCGTTATATCACCGACGACTATTGTATCCCCTGTTTTAAATGGGCGATTAAATGCCATTATAATTCCCGCGAGAAAATTTTCAATTATATCTTTGAATGCAAAACCTATTACAATTGCAGAGACAGCGGCACCTCCTACTAATCCGGTAAGAAAAGTTGCAAGACCAACAATTTTTAAAAAAATCATAAAGCCAACAGCCATTACACCGTATTTAACAATTGTGCATATATAAGAAATTAGTAAAATGTCATCAAGTTTTTTAAGAAGTCTTCTGCGGGTTATGGAGATTATGATTTTTGCGAGGAAATAAAAAATTACAAGAATAATTAAACCCAGTATAAATTCCGGAATAAAATCCAGAACTTTCCTCCATATATCGTTTAATTTTTGTTGATAATCTATTTCCAAGATATATCGTTTATAAAGTTTGTAAACTGCAAAAAAGAAAATAATATTCATTTTTTATATTTTAAAGGTATTTTACAGAAAATTTTAGAATTACTTAAAGAGTGATATTGCCATTAAAAGACTATATTTTTTAATTAATAACTTTTATCCCATAGATTATTTATTTTTAATAAAAACAAATAAAATGTCTGAAAATAAAAAAATATTGATTACAGGTGCTGCGGGATTTCTCGGCTCGCATCTTTGCGACAGATTTATTAAAGAAGGTTATAATGTTATCGGAATGGATAATTTATTAACAGGTTCTCTTGATAATATTGAACATTTATTCAAACTTAAAGAATTTGATTTTTATTTTCACGATGTGACAAAGTTTGTTCACATACCGGGAAAGTTGGATTATATTCTACACTTCGCTTCTCCGGCAAGTCCGATTGATTATTTAAAAATGCCAATTCAAACATTAAAGGTTGGTTCACTCGGAACTCATAATTTACTTGGTCTTGCAAAAGATAAAAAATCAAGATTTTTAATTGCGTCAACATCTGAAATTTATGGAGATCCGGATGTTCATCCTCAGACTGAAGAATACTGGGGAAATGTCAACCCCATAGGTCCGCGAGGTGTGTATGACGAAGCGAAAAGATTTATGGAAGCAATGACGATGGCATATCATACATTTCATAAAGTTGATACAAGGATAGTGAGAATTTTTAATACTTACGGACCGAGAATGAGATTAGATGACGGTAGAGTCTTGCCAACACTTATTGGTCAAGCAATAAAAGGAGAAGACCTAACAGTTTTTGGTGACGGAAATCAGACCCGATCATTTTGTTATGTTGATGATTTAATTGAAGGAATTTACAGATTGCTTCACAGTGATTATGTTTATCCCGTAAACATAGGAAATCCTGACGAAATAACTATAAATCAGTTCGCCGATGAAATTATTAAATTAACGGGAACAAAACAAAAAGTTATTCATAAACCGCTTCCGGTTGATGATCCAAAACAAAGACAACCTGATATCACAAAAGCCAAAACACTTCTTGGATGGAAACCGAAGATTTCAAGGGCTGAAGGATTAAAAATTACTTATAAATTTTTTCTTGACAAAATCGCAAAGGAATCTAAATAATGTTTAATTTCCTTAAGACAAAAAAACAAAAGGAAATTGAAGCGAAGTTAAAACCATTCGCAAAAATATTTGATGATGAATTCAGAACTAAAGATCAAAAACTTGAAGAATTAATTTATCTTCTTGAAACAAGCAATCTTGATTCGGAACAATTGAATTATTACAAAAATAAAATTGATGAAATAATAAGATTAAAAACCGTTCATAAAGATTTTAGAAATTTTGACGAAGCGACTTCCGGCTCAACTGATTCAAGATTACAAATGATTGAGGATTTTGAATTTTTATTAAATACTACTAATCTAAACAGTGAAGATGCGGTTAAATATATAAGAAAAAATAAAAGTAAATTTTATGTTTCAATATTGATTGGAATATTTTTTATGATTCTTGGATTAGGAATGATAATTTTACCCGCTCCTAAATATTTTGAAATGTTCACAATATTCTGGTTCACAACAGATGACGGTATTACATTAATGGATGTAATCGCATGTATAATCATTATTACGGGTATATGGATTATTATAAACTCTCACAATAAATTAACATCTAAACTTTAACTATGAACAATAGAATCGCATTACTTAATATAGATATGCAAAAGATTTATTTAAAAGATGTTGCTGAACAAAAAGATATAACTGAAGTATGTGAATATATAAATTATACAGCCGATATTTTAAGAAATAAAAATCAAGAAGTAATACATATAAAAGATATTGAGAATTTAACTGAAGAAGATAAAAATGAATATGAAATTATTCCTGAAATAAAAATAAGAGAAGGTGAAAAAATTATTACTAAAATTTATGGAAATTCATTTTGGGAAACAGAACTTGAAAGTTATTTAAAAACTAAAAATATAAATTTTTTAATTTTGTCGGGATTCGCAGCGGAGAATTGCGTTTTATTTACTTACAAT
>DOWN01000237.1 GCA_003519545.1 Bacteroidota bacterium | reverse complement strand
GATATATGGAACTTTCGGAGTTATTGTCGCTACACTACTCTGGATTTACTATGTTTCCGTAATTTTTGTAATTGGAGCGGAAACAGGAAATCTCTATATTATCAGAAATAAATTACAACTTCAAATTTCTAAAAAATAATGGAACAGAAAAGATTATACAGAACTATTGAAAATATTTATAAAGAAGCACCTAAACTTAAAACTAATGAAGAAATTTTGAAATATGTCCTTCACGAACTTATTAAAAATGAAGAGATAAATATAAGAGGCGGACGTATCTGGAAATTATCTGATAATAAAAAAGGATATATTTTAATTGAACAGGCAGGTGATGTAGATATTATTGAAGATCATTATGAAGTTGAAGTTACCGATTATAACGTATTCAAAGAGATAGGGAAATACCGTTCTGTAATAGCAGAAGAAACTGATAAATATCTGATTAAAAAAGGTATCTACCATTATTCAGCCACAGGAGTAGGGGAGAGATATAGAATCAAACCTCAAATTGAAAATGAAGAACCTTATTTTCTCTATCAATATCTGATTGCTCTAAATCCAGAGCGATACGAAGAAGATTTAATTAATACTCTTAATATTATCAGCACAACTCTAAGTTCAATTTTACGTTCAAGAAAAATTGAATCTAAAGCACTTGAAAATATTGAAGATTTAGAAAAAGCACGTGAGATTCAGAGAAGCATTCTCCCTGAACATGAATATAAATTTGGCAATTATGAAATTTTCGGTGTTTCAATTCCGGAAAAAATTGTTGGTGGTGATTTCTTTGATTATCTTCCTTCATCCGATAAAGAGATATTGGGAATAGCAGTTGGTGATGCCGCTTCTAAAGGTGTTTCTGCTGCCGCACAGGCATTATATGTTTCCGGTGCTTTAAAGATGGGTGTTGAATTTGATATTAAAATGACAACCTTGATTAAAAAAATTAATCAACTCATTTATGATACTTTCCCTTTTGAGAGATTTGTAACATTATTTTATCTTGAACTTTTTAATGATTCTAAAGGACTATGTCTTTATATAAATGCCGGACATAACAGACCGGTTAGTTATAAATCAAAAACTGATGAAGTGATTGAACTATACACTACCGGTCCCGTATTAGGACCTGCTCCAAAACAAAATTATTATTATGAAAGATTTAATTTTGACATAGGTGATGTAATGTTAATCTATTCTGATGGAATAGTTGAAGCAGCCGATAAAGATTTTAAATTTTATACTGAGGAAAGATTGATGAATCTTCTTAAAAAACATCACTCTCTTTCACCGAAAGAAATTTGTGAACATATCATAGAAGATGTTCAGATTTTTTCGGCACACGGTGCATATTCAGATGACAAAACTTTAGTCGCTATAAAAAGAATTAAATAAATTTCTTATTTTATAAGAATCATCTTTTTTGAGATGAAACTATTTCCCGTTTCAAGTCTGTAAAAATAAATTCCGGAAGGGAAGTTCCGCATATTAATTTTATAAGTATAATACCCCTCATTCAGTTCTTCATCTGATAATTTCATCACTTCTTTACCTGTTATATCAAAAACTTTCAAACTTGTTTTACCTTTTCGCGATAAACTAAATGAAATATTAGTTTCAGGATTAAATGGGTTCGGATAATTTTGCCTTAAACTGAATTTACCGGTAGTGAACTCATTCTCATTCGTAATTGATGTAATACTGTTACCCTGTATTACAGTGTAAAATTTATTTACTTCTACATTTGTAAATACTTGTCTTTGTGGACTTGATGCATGCCAGTCTATTATAACTGAATCAATTACAGTTGCATCTGATAATCCAAAATGAACAGATAATTCATTCTGTGCATTATATCCTGTCTGTCCGAATATTTCTCTGGTCTGTGTTTTTCGGTTACCATTTATCATAGTAACAACTTTTACTCTTGTCCCAATCGAAGATGTATTATTTGAAATTGAAAAACATTTAATATTTACAAATTTATTCTGATTACCGTTATTGTTATATAGAAAATTATTTTGAACGACCGGTTGATTTCCGTTTGTCACAAATAAATCCAAATCACCATCCAAATCATAATCAGCAAATCCTGAACCGTTTGATCTGCCCCCATTATTCACAACTGAACCGGTTGTTACTTTTGTAAACACTCCGGTACCATCATTCAGATAAAGACAATTATTTTCATTATTGTCATTTGCTACAAACAAATCTAAATCACCATCATTATCTACATCACCAAAAGTTGAACCTGTCGAAGAACCTCCGTCATTTGCTACAACTGAACTCGTATTTTTTGTAAACGTACTGTTTCCATTATTTATATATAAATAATTATTAACATTAAAATAATTTGTTACAAACAAATCAAAATCTCCGTCATTATCAATATCTCCCCAAGTAGCCCCTGTAGAGTTTGCTATATCAGTAACTATTTCTCCTGAAGTTATTTTTGTAAAATTTCCGTTTCCATCATTTCTATATAAAAAATTTGCTAACCCCGATGAAAAATTTGAATTTGCAACAAATAAATCTGTATTGCCATCGTTATTATAATCGCACCAAACCGGGGTTATAGAAGAACCGGGATCTGTAACTAAAATTCCTGTTAATATTTTTGTAAAAGTAGAATTTCCTTTTCCTTTGTATAAATTATTCGTCGTATTAAAATTCGCAACAAATATATCAAGGTTACCATCCTTATCATAATCAACTGCTGATGAACCCCATGCTCCGCTTACATCAGTTACAAATAATCCTGTTGTAATTTTTACAAACGTTGAGTTACCATTGTTCTGATAATAAAATTTTTGAGATGGGGAATTTGCACCTCCATTAATTACATAAATATCATCAAAACCATCTCCATTAAAATCACCAAAACATCCTCCGTAGGAAAATCCTCCGTCATTAACAATATTTCCGGTTGTAATTTTTGTAAATGTGCCGTCTTTATTGTTCACATAAAGAAGATTATTTTGATTCACAATATTTGCCACAAATAAATCCGGATAACCGTCTGAATTGATATCAACCCAGTATGTGCCTTCAGAATATGCTCCGTCATTCACAATATCTTCCGAAGTAATTTTTGTGAATTGTTGTGAATAAATATTTGTTTGGAAAAAAAATAAGGGGGAAAGAATAAAAAACATTAAAAATATTTTTTTCATTCTTTTGGTATATATATATTTATTTTTGTAAAACCTTTTTCGCTTGAGTCAAGATTTACTTTACCACCGTGTGTCTCGGCTATCAATTTAATTGAATATGTTCCTATTCCTGTTCCTGTTCTCTTACCTGCTGTTGAAAATTTTTCCCAAAATGTTTCTCGTATTTTTTCTGGTACTTCACCGGAATTTTTTATAGTAAGAACTACATCTTTGTTTTCTTCTGTTATATCTATATCTATTAACCCGCCATTCGTATTCGCTTCAAGAGCATTTTTAATCAAATTCTGAAACATAGTATAACATAATAATTCTTCACCCGAAATAATATACTCATCATCAATAACTGAATCTTTACCGTTTATCAAAACTTTCAAATTAATTTTTTTCTGTTCAAATTCTGATTTGTATTCATCACAAATTTTATGGATAGTTTTATTAATATTAAATTTCTCAGGATTAAATTGGTATTTTCCACGTTCCATTTTAAATATATCAAGTGACCTGTTTATCATATTCAACATATTTCTTGCAGAGTTTTCTATCATTCCAAGCATTTTTTTTTGCTGATCTGTTATATTTTCACTGCGAATCATTAATTGTGGAAAACCCATAATTCCTACAAGCGGACCTTTCAAATCGTGCCGCATTATTCCGTCAACATCGTCTCTTAATTTTGATGCCTCAATAAGTTCTTTATTTTGATCGAGTAGTTCCTGTCTCATTTTTTTTATTTCAAGATGATTTCTCACTCTCGCTTTAACCGATGGGGGACTGATTGGTTTACTTATAAAATCTACCGCTCCAAGTTCTAATCCTAATATCTCATCTTCAATTGAATTTTTTGCAGTAATAAATATTACGGGAATGTCAGCCGTCTGTGGATTTTCTTTAATTCTTCTGCAAACTTCAAATCCATCCATCTCCGGCATCATAATATCAAGCAATATTATATCAGGTTTGTTCGCACTGTTAACAATACTTAATGCTCGCTCTCCGCTGTTGGCAATTAACCTTTTATAGTCTGTAAGTGTCTCTGCTAATATCTCAATATTCTCAGGAGTATCATCTACTATTAAAACTTTGTATTCAGGGTTTTTCATCGGCTTAATTTAATTTAATTTCCTCTTTATTGATAAATTCATCAAATTTATCTTTGGCTTTTTCAAAATCAAACTTTTTTATATTTTTGGCAATTTCATTTATATAATTTTTATACCCTTCAGTAATATTTTCCTGAATTCTTTCCAGAATATTTATCGCATCATAGTCTGCATCAAGTAATTTCTGTTTCAATGCTGATAATTCTGATAATAAATTTACGTCAACCTGTTTAGTTTGTTTTTCATCTTTAAAATCAAAATTATTCAATTCATTCAATACTTCATTTAATTCTGATAGTAATAATTTATAATCTTTTATATCATTCGAAATCAATTTCTTTGAAAGTTTTTCATCTGTCTCAATAGATATTTTGTATAATTCTGTCGCACATATTGTCCCGGCAAGTCCTTTAAGGGTATGGACAAGTCTCTTTGTTAATTCTTTATCTTTTGATTCAAATGATTCCTTTAATTCACTTTCAAAATTTTTATAGTTTTCGGAAAATTTCTTTAATATCTTATTTAAAATTTTATGCTTGTTATTAAATCTTGTTAGTGCTTCTTTAGTGT
>DOWN01000032.1:5696-6027 GCA_003519545.1 Bacteroidota bacterium | reverse complement strand
TATTTTTTAAAAAATATACCTTTAGTATTTATTAAATAAAAAAGGTTTGATGAAAGAAACACCAAACCTTTATTAATCAATAATTATTAAGAAATTCTTATTTTATCAATTGCATTTTCTTAGTCATTATAAATTCTTTCCCGTTAACACCTTGAGCTACAATTCTATAAAAATAAGTTCCACTTGATAAATTTCCTAAATTCAACTGTGCAGTGTGATAACCTGCTTGAATCAATTCACTATTGAACATTGAATAAACTTCTCTGCCGAGCATATCGAAAATTTTCAATGAAATTTTACTGTCAACAGGTAAATCATAATTTATTTTTGT
>DOWN01000032.1:0-5509 GCA_003519545.1 Bacteroidota bacterium | reverse complement strand
GAAGGATTAAACGGATTAGGATAATTCTGACTTAATTCAAAATTATTCGGTACACCTACAATTATTTCTGATGATAAATTGTAATAAGTAAAGTTTCCATTAAAATCTTTTTGCTTTAATCTGTAATTATATTTACCTGTGTTTAAATTTCTGTCAGTGTAATTATAATTTTTTGTTTGAGTTGAATTTCCTGCACCTTGAACTTCACTTACTTTAGTCCAGAATTCACTTTCAAATGTTTTTCTTTCAATATCAAATCCGGAATTATTTATTTCCGAAACAGTTGTCCATTTTAAATCAACATTGTTTCTGTTTGCAGATGCTGTGAATGAAGCAAGTTCAACCGGTAACGGAGCATCACTTGAAGTGATTGCAAAAAGAGAAAAAGTTGTTAATCCGGTAGCAAAAGCATATCCGGGAGCTCCGGGAGTATATCCGTCAGTTGCACCGGGAGAAGGAATCCATTCAACTCCACCATTGTTTGATTTTGCTAAAACTATATTATTAGTATCTGCAATATTTCTTAATTCATTTTTATATGAGAAAATTCTTATTTCATAATCAGTCCCGCTGAAAGTACCTGAAGAAACCCAAACACTATCGAAACTGTTTGAATATTGCTGAGCACCGCTATTCGGAGGATTAACTCCTGAAAAATGTTTCCAGGAAATATCAAACGGTGCATCACTAAATCCGTTAACAATAATTTGCCCTAATGGTCTTCCTGCAAAATTAAATGTATATGTTCCGCTTGCTGTAACATTCTGAACTATAGTAGGAGGAGTTGCAGAAGGAGCGGAAGATAATTCAACTGAACCGATATCAGAAGCACCATCTGAAACTTGTGTTGGTCTATTATTACCGTTAAAATCTGAGTTAACAGACGGAACAGTTGATGATAAACCTTTACCGTAAATATACCATGCTTCAGGATTTGTAGTTATTATTCCAAGATCTCCTGAAATAACATTTGAGAAAAGATTAGTTGGATTAATAGCAGAAGGGGTTGTTCCCATACTTGAAATATCGCAACTTGAAATATTTCTATAATCATTAAGATTAAGATTTAAAGTACCCCATCTGACCAAAGTATCATTATTATTATTGACTAATAAATTATTATCAGTTGCACCCGGTAACCATCCATCTGCTGCTGAATTAAGAGTATTGGCAAGAGTGAAATGTGCTAATGTACCACCTGTAGTATTATTAAAAATAATATTATTCTTCATATTTACAACGGTATTTACAGTTCTTAAAATTCCATAAGAACTGATATTAGCAGCCATATCATAATTGCCACCGATATAAATAGAATTGTAATGATAGAAACCTAAATTAGCTGCTCCATTATCATCAAACAATCCGACTCTTCTTGATCTTTCAGTTGTATAATTGTCAATTAAAGTAATCTGATTATTTATTACAGTCCAAGAATCTCCAAAGTAAGTATGAATACCAAAAACATCAGATGTTAAACTGTTAGATTCATTGAAGAGATTATAAATTCTATTATTTGAAATAACCCCTTGAGATGTTCCGGTATTAACAATAATACCTTGAGTTACAGTAGCAGCTGTAGGATGGATACACTGTAAATTATAAATAAGGTTATTAGAGATTAACTGATTTGTATTTGCCGAACTTGAATAAATACCTATTATGGAAGAAGTAATTTCAGAAGTTGTAGAAGCACTTGAAGTTAAATCACTTACTTCATTATCTATTATAATACATCCGGCAGAACCTATATGAGAAATTCCTCTTAATCCTATTCCTGTACCTGTACCTAATGCATAGATCTCTGAAATAAAATTTCCTCCAAGAAAAACGAATCCCGGACTTGAAACAGTTGAGTTAATTCCGATTGTTGTAGAATTTCCGGCGTTAGTTATAGAATCAGCAGATTTGGAAATAAAATTTAAATATACTTGAATATTTCCACCTGTCAGATTTATAGCAAAGAATGTTGCAGTACCTGTTCCTGTTAAACTAATACCGGCGATGAAATTATTAAAAATAGCAGAGGTATCTGAAGTACCTACATTCATTACAATTCCATTAAAAGTAATATTTCCTGAATTTACCCAATTTGTACCTCCGAGACTATCAACAGTACCTCCAATAGCATTAAACGCAATAACATTGTTAACTGAATTAGTTCCGGGAACAAAATTTATAGCAGTCTGAGCAGTTGAAGCTACAAATGAACAATTAAAATCGTTCGATGTAATCTCCCAATCGCTTCCGTTCCCTGTTGCTGTTACAGAAATTCCATGATTTGTGAAATTACTAAATTCATTGAATTCAATTACATTGCAGGAATTAGGATATAATGGATTCCCGGCAGAATAAATCATATTAGCAGGATTAGAAACTTCATCCATAAATTGATTATATGAAAACTCATTACAGTCATTACCCAATGGACCGGTTGTCGAACCGATAAGTATCAATCCTGAAGAAGTGGAAGTATAATCACCTCTGATTACACAATTACTAATTCTATTATTTGTTGCATCATTTTGCAAAGTAATTATCGGTGCTGTTGAACTCGTTTGAGATAGAGTTAAATTTGGAAATCCGTCAATGTTATTATTTGAGTTTTTATTTCCTGATGCATCTAAAGTCGGTGAGCCATCTATAATCAGATAATCAAAACCATTTAAAATTAACAAACCATTACCAACAGTATTGTCAATTTCAGCCGCGACTCCTGTTGCTTGCTGAATTTTCAATGTATTAGAAATACTTGAACCATTGTTTGCATTGAGTGTAATAGGAAAAGTTTCAGATAAGTATTGATTGTCAATCAAATTTAAAATTACCGGACCTGTTATTTCTCTATTATTAATATCATTAACAGCTGCTGTAAGAGTTGCATAAGTTCCTGTTGTACCGACAGTAAATGTTCCGCTTATTCCGGTAACAACAGAATATTGATTTGGAATTCCCGGAGGTGTTGTTCCCGGAGGATTTATACCCGAACCACCCGTTGGATTAGTAGCAACATTTCCATTAACATCCTGAGCTGCAACGTAATATTGAATTATATCACCTGAGGAAACACCTCCAAGGTTTGTGTAATTTATTGTAAATGTATAATCATTACCCATTACCGAAGGAGTATTATCAAATACATAAGATATATCAGTTGATTTTTTATAATAAAGTCTTGGTGAATTTGAACCGGTTGCGATTCCGTTAGCATCAGTTATTGTTGCTGTCAACTGACGTGAAGTTAAACTCGATGAATTCAATAATGGAGTATAAGTGATAACGGGAGAAGTTACATCAAGTGGAATACCGGCAAACTCATCCGCACCGATATCCGGAGCAATTGGTGGATACATCGGATTGAAAGGATATCCGGGATTTGGATATCTTGGGTTTCCATCGTAATCAGTAGTAATAGCAATTGGAGTAGTAACTTCTGATCCACCGGATTCACATTGAGTTGCTATCGCAGTATTTATATGTAAATCATATGGAGTAACTGCAACATTTACAAATGGTGACATTTCTGCAACTGAATTTTGATCTCTTGAAGACATTCTTGTTTTGAAATCAATCAAAGTCTGATCAAAATTTGTACCGTCAGTATATATTAACCTTGTTGCAGATGGAGTTCCTGCGTGAAAGTTATTGTAATTTGAGCTATTAGAATATGTGGTAAGTGTTGTTGAAGATCTTCTATAGGCAACAGATAATCCGCCGGTTGGTCCGGGAGTAGAAACGTTTATAAAAATATTATTTCTGATTTCTATTGTTGGAGTTGTGCTGACAGATATCGCACTTGAACCAAATGTTGTTACTGAAGTACTGCTCGCATTTAAATAAACTGTATTATTAAAAACATAAAGATTTGTTCCTGAAGTAAGATTAATACCGATAGTTGAGTTTGTACCTGTTGCCGCAGGTGTTCTGATATCAGAAATAAAATTGTTATAGAAATATGCATTAGGCATCGTACCGGAATTATTAATTCCATAAGCTAAACCCGCAGTTGAGAGAGAAGAAATATCAAATATTCTGTTATTGTGACAATAATTTATATTCTGAGTACCGATATTAATTCCACCTACAACTCCTGAAGATCCGCTTCCGGCAATTCCGGATACAGTGTTGTGAGAAACTGTTGTGGAAGTTGTTGCTGCAGAGTTAGTTGTATTGATACCATACATAGAAGAAGTAGATGTAGCACTTGTTCTTGTAATATTCGATACTGTATTGTATCTGATATTCATAATTACAGGATTACTTATTTGATAAATTCCGTAAACTGCTCCTGTTCCGGGAAGTGTTGACGAACCAATAGTATTGGAATCAATATTAAATATATTTGGATAATTAGATGTTGCGTAAATAAAATATGTAACCCCTGAAGTAGCTGCAGGTCTTGAAATGTTTGTAACGGTATTTCTTTTTACATTAATAACATTATCTGTTCCTGTAACTGTTCCCGTAGAGAAACCTATACCAACAACCTGTGAAGTTGTAGAATTATTTACCATTGATAAAGTATTATTAATCACATCTATACTTGCATTATTAGCAGTTGAAAAAAACATTCCCCATTGGGTTGTAGTTGTTCCTGTTCCACCACTGATATTGTTATTATTGACTTTCAGACTATCAACATAAATTGAATAGATACCATAAGAAGTAGTTGAAGTTCCGCCATAACTACTGATAGTATTTCCGCCACCATCCCCGATATTAATATTATGATCATAAAAATCATAAGGAGATAATGAATTATAACCTCTCATTTGGATTCCAAGATAACCTCCTGAAATTGTATTTCCATTAACATTGATATTTTCATGTCTTCCGTCAACAGAAGTAACTGTAACGGTTGAAGTACCTGAAATATTAGAAATATAAATTCCAGAACTTATTGTCATAAACGGAGATACAGTCCCATATAAAGTAATATTACAATTTTCGATTGTTACATTTCTACATGCATTTGACCCGGATGCTTTTTTAATGTAGTAGCCATATTCATATTTGGTAGTAGCACTTGTGACATTTGCAGCATCACCATCCAAATCAATTCCGTTAAAAGTAACGTAATCAATTCCGTTTAAAAGAATAATACCGTCAGCATCATTACCTAAAGTTGTTGTAGTTTTGGTACCGGGAATGTTAGGAATAATTTTAGGGTTAACTCCGACACCTGATTTTTGAAAAACTAATGGATTTGAAGAAGATCCGGTCGCAGACAGTTCAGGTGGTAACTCACTGAAAGTCTGACCTGCAGTTACATTAAATGTAACTCCGCCTAAACCTACTCCAACACTGTTAAGAGCAGTGAAAGCGTCTGTGAAAGACTGATAATTATTCCCAGCAGTAGGTAATGTATTATCAATTGTCTTTGTCCCGGTTAACTGGGAAAAAGAAGTATTACTTACAAATAGAAAAAACAATATTACAAAAGCAAATTTGCAAAATTGTAGTGGTTTGTTCATTTTTGATTGTTTAAATTGAGATGATAAAAATTATT
>DOWN01000087.1 GCA_003519545.1 Bacteroidota bacterium | reverse complement strand
TCATCAGATGAAATTATTAAAACGGGAACATTAATTTCATCTAATGAATTAATGTTATTTGTTCTGGTTGCGAGAGCATTTGCTGTCGATGCTATACCTTCAGGAGTTTGGTAAGACATAATCTCTCTGATTCTGTTTCTTAAATTTTCATTCTCATAATTTTTCGCGGAGATTACATTTTTCAAAAACTGATTCAGGAATAAATCTTTTTTCCCCTTTTTCATTTGAGAAACTATCGTATGTCTTGCAATTAAATTTTCATTAGAATCATTTTCAGCCCTTGTATTTGCAAGAATAACTTTTGAAAATAAATCAGGTTTAATCTGTAATGTTCTTAAAATTATATAACCACCTATTGACAGACCGCAAACGACAGGTCTCTCAAGTTTAAGATCTGAACAAATTTCAATTAAATCTTTAGCGTGATCTTCCATCATCAAAGGATATATATCGGAATATAAACTATATCCTAAACCTCTTATGTCATAAGTTATAACCCTGTATTTATTTTTAAAATACTCAACCTGTGGCTCCCATTGTGCAGAACAAAGAGGGAATGCGTGAATAAAAATAATTGTTTCGTTTCCTTCTCCGTAATCAAAAACTTTCACTCCTGATATATTATGTTCCTTCATTTATTTAACCGCCTCATTAAGAAATTTCATATAATTTAAATCAAGTTTTATATGTGAAGTTATCAGTTTCACAATGTCAGGTTTAAAAATCACATCCGGTTTGTATTGTTTCCAAACATAATACTGTGTCATTTTTAAATATGGAATTAATTTTTTATCAGTCACATTTTCATAACCTTTAGGAAGTTTTGTTAAACTGTTACCCCTTAATTGTCCATACATTTTTTTGAAATTTTTTTCGTTTATGATAGCGAGGAATTCATCAAAATTTTTGCTGATGTATGACCTGATTTTTTTTAACTTATCTGAATCACTGCTATATTGCCCGCTCGCAAAAATAAATTCATCAGCGTTGAAATGAAAATAAAACAAAGGATACTCTGTTGCTTTAATCCGACCTAATGAAAACGCTGCTGATGACTGAGTTTTATACGGACTTTTATCTTTTGAAAATCTTATGTCACGGTTGATTCTGAAAATTGATTTATGACTTACTATAATATCTTTATCAATCTTTGAACACTCCACAGCAAGAACATCCATAAGGTCTTTCATTGGTTGTTTAATATATACCTCATAAATCTCACGATGTTTATCAAACCATTCCTTATTATTATTTTTTTTATTCTTTAGTTTTCCAAGAAAATCAACTGCCTCTTTTTCAAATCCCTGAAAGGGAGGTTTAATTAATTCATCTAACATAATAAAAGTATTTTTTATATTTGTTTAAAAAAGTGGACACTTTTCGGAACTTAATAATTTTATAGCAATATAAGAAGTAAGAAGAAGAAAATAAAATTAATATGGTTCACCATTAAATAATTTTTAACTTATAGAAAAATTTTACAAACTAATTCTCCCAACATTATGGAAACACGTAGAATTAAATTCATGGGATTACTGTTTCTAATTCTTTCCTCTCTAACAGTCAATCATATATTTGCACAAAACAGTAACTTTAGTTTTTCTCTTTCAGGCGGAAATTTTTACAATCCGGGAGAAGAGATAACTATAAATCTTTACGCTTATGATTACAGTGATAAATCAAAAAGAACAGTTGATTTTGATATCACGGTATTTAAAATCAATAATCCCGAAGAGTTTTATTCTAAACAATCAGAAAGAGGGCGAATAGATATATTCGGAGTTGACAGTACTAATCTTTTATTTTTAACTTCTGAAGTTAGAAATTTCACTCAGAATATCTCCGCAAAAAATGAATATAACTATACTTATCTTAATGACGATATTAAGATATCAGGTCTTGATGCGGGTGCTTATATAACGAGAGTTAAAAACGGAAATAAAGTTGCTTATATTGGATTCGTAGTTTCAGGTAATTCAGTAATTGCAAAAGCAGGTGTTAATACTATGCTTGGTTTTGCCATTAATAAACAATCAGGTTTACCTGTTGATAATGCTAATTTGAATTTTTATGTCGGAATGATAAAAGTTGGAAGCGGAATCACAAAAGATGGAGTTGCATTTACTGATTTTAATTTAAATAATTATAATCTTGAGAAGAGTAATACATTTCCGCTTATCATAGGTTCATATCAGAATGAAATTATTGTATCCGATCCATATTTATATTTTGGTTACGGACAGAATAATAAGATGGTTTATATTTATACCAATCAGCCCGTTTATAGAACTGACTCGGAAGTCAACTTTAAAGCAATTCTAAGAGCAAGTAATAATTATGATTATACACCATTAAAATTTGAAACGGTTACGGTTAAAATTAAAGATTCAAAAGGTGCTGAGGTTTATAAAGAATTACTGACTACAAATGATATGGGAAGTTTAAACGGAACTTTCAGAATTGACAAAGATGCTCCGCTCGGAAATTATCTTATCTCTGTAGAGTTTGGAGAGAATGAGACTTATTCGGAATCATTCAAAGTTGAACAGTATAAAAAACCTGAATACAAAGTAACTGTTAAAGCAAATCAGTCTCAGTATCTTAACAGAGATAACATAAAAGCTGAGATTAGTGCAGATTATTATTTCGGAAGTCCTGTTGCCAATGCCGAAGTGGAATATAATATTTATAAAATGAGATATTACAGACCTTGGTGGAAATATTCTGAGTATGCTTTTTGGTATGAAGATTATTATTCAGAAATGGAAGAAAATTATTCAGGTTCAGAAATGATTTATTCAGGTACCGGAAAATTAAACAGCGAAGGCAAACTTGAAATTGATTATACAATTGATGAAAATTTTAAAACGGTTCACAATGGTTACAGATGGTGGTATTATGATGAAAATTCAGATTTCAAATATATAATCCAGGCAAGAGTAACAGATAAATCAAGAAGAGAAATTTCAGGAGTAACGAGTGTATTGGTTACAAGAGGCCAGTTTTCAATAACCGCTAATACATCTAAATATATGTATAAACCCGGTGAAGAAGCAGTGTTGAATATTACAGCAATGGATTTTACCGATAAACCTGTTTCGACAGAATACTTTGTGAACGTTTACAAATATACATATTATTGGGAAAAAGATAACGGAAAAGAAAGTAAAGATTTAGTGACTTCATTTAGCGGAAAAACAAATTCAGAAGGAAAGGGAACTTCAAGATTTACAGTCCCGGGTAATGCGGAAGGTTATTATACAATTGAAATAAGAGCGAATGATGAGCGTGGAAATAAAATAGAAGCATCAACAGGATATTATGTTTATAAAGACGGATTCACTTATCAGAATGATAACAATGAAATTCAGATTATAACTGATAAAGACAGTTACAGACAAGGTGATACTGTAAAAGCAGTTGTATTCTATCCAATTCCTGATCCTTATACTTTGATTACTGCTGAGTCAGATAATATTTTATATTATAAATCGGGAAGAGTTACAGGAACTACTTCTGAATATTTGATTTATGTTGATGAAAAATTCAATTCGAATTTTAAAATCGAAGCAAATTATATTAAAGACGGAAATGTTTATACGGGAAGTAAAAATTTATTATTGATTCAGGACAGGAAATTATTGACAGTGGAAATTGATCCTTCTAAATTAATTTACAAACCAAAGGAAACAGGTATAGTAAAAGTAAGAGTAATTGAATATAACGGTAACCCTGTTAGAAATGCCGAAGTTGGAGTCGGAATAATTGATGAAAGTATTTATGCAATTCAGGAAGAAACAACACAAGATATAAGAAAGTTTTTCTATGGACCTAAATATGTAAATGTTTCCACTATTTATAATACGAATAATTATAACTATGCTTATTCCCGCTTGCTGACTATTTATGAAAGGTTCAATGTTAAATCATTGAAAGAGTCTGATCTTGCAACAGTGAAAGGAAGATTGATAAATAAAAACGGAGATGCAATTTCAAATGCAATAATAATTATAGATGAAGAGTATGAAGCGGCTGAAACTGATGAAAACGGAAATTTTGAGTTTAAACTTCCTGCGGGAGAATATGAAATTTCAATTTTCTCAAAGAACAAGAAAAATGTTGGTGTAAAAGATTTAAAACTCATAAGAGGTGAAGTGAAAGAAATTATTCTTTATGATGATAGAGAAATGAATGAGATTGTTGAAGAAATAACAAATCCAATTGATGTAGAACAATCAGGAAGAGTAGTAACTGAAAAATTTTCGGCTGAGTATGGAAATGTTCTTTCAGGCGTGATTGATGTTAATAATAAAAAATCTAAAGACGCTCCTAAAAATGAAGGAACAAACGTTACACCTGATATACGCTCTGATTTCAGAGATGCTATTTTGTGGTCACCTTATTTGAAAACTGATGAAAATGGTTACGCTGAAGTAGAGGTTAAATTTCCTGATAATCTTACACAATGGAGAATAACTTCAAGAGTTATAACTGAAGATACAAAAGTTGGTCAGAATGTGAATACAGTCATTACAAGAAAAGATTTACTTGTAAGAATGGAAACCCCGAGATTTTTTAACCAAGGGGATAATGTAACCATTTCAACTGTTATACATAACTATCTCGATTCTGAAAAAAGAACAACTGTAAATTTTAAATCTGAAAATGCTGATTTACAAAATGCGAAACAACAGATAATTTCCATTCCTGCTAACTCTGAAGTCAGACTGGACTGGAATCTAAAAATTACAAATCCTACAGGAGAAGCAAAACTTTATGCCGAAGCATTGACAAATCAGGAGTCGGATGCTGTTGAAATTAAAGTTCCTTTGCAACCTTCAGGTTTAAAATTAATTACAAATTCAATTGCAGATTTTGATGACTTTTCAAAAACTGAAATTAAAAATATAAATATTCCTTTTAATTCAAATTTGAAAACTGCAAATATGAATTTGACTGTTTCTCCGTCTCTTGCATCGACCATTTTAACTTCGCTTGATGAACTCGCAGGTTATCCATATGGATGTGTAGAACAGACAATGAGCAGATTTTTACCAACAGTTGTAGTTGCGAGTGCTTTCAAAGAACTTAATGCACCTATAAGTGAAGCGACTGAACGTAATTTACCTAAAATGGTAGAAACAGGACTTAACAGATTATACGGATTTCAACACAGTGACGGAGGATGGGGCTGGTGGAGAAATGATGCTTCCGATCCTTTTATGACTGCATATGTAGTTTATGGTTTGAACATCGCAGATAAATCAGGATATAAACTAAAATCAAATGTAAAATCAAAAGGGATAAACGCCTTAAAAAATCAGGCGAAAAAAGATTTGGATTTTACAACTAAAGCATATGTGCTTTATTCGTTATCACTATCTGCGCCGGATCAAAAAACTCTGATCGAAGAAGAGGCAGATAAATTAACTAAAGAAAATTTAAGTGATTACGCTAAAAGTTTGCTGGTATTGATTTATAATGAGATTGGAAACAATCAAAAGGCAGAGGAAATGATTTCTTTACTTGTTAAAGATGTAAAATATTCAGGTGAAGGAGCGGCTTACTGGGAAACTGAAAATTTCAGATACAACTGGCAAAATGATAAAGTTCAGACAACTGCTCTTGCACTTAAAGCAATAGTGAAACTGAATTACGGCGGTGATTTAAAAAATAAAATTGTCAGATGGCTTATGTCTCAGAGACAGGGCTTGGCTTGGAGAAATACACAAGAGACTGCATTCATAGTTTATTCAATGGTTGATTATCTGAAAAACTCTGATGAGTTAAATCCGGATTATTCAATTAAAGTATTTGTAAATGAAAATGAAGTGATGAACCAAAACATTACAAGAGATGATGTATTCAAAAAAGATAAACTTATAAAAATTGATAATGCGATTTTAAAACAAGGAGATAATATTGTAAGAATTGAAAAAACAGGAAACGGTAAAGTATATTTTTCTTCCGCAACTACTTTT
This sequence comes from Bacteroidota bacterium, assembly GCA_003519545.1. Taxonomy (GTDB): domain Bacteria; phylum Bacteroidota; class Ignavibacteria; order Tepidaquicellales; family Tepidaquicellaceae; genus UBA9002. Next base: position 1,490 of record DOWN01000087.1, on the reverse strand, counting down.
TATACTGCTGAGTCTCAAGTTCCTGCTTATGAAAATGGATTCAGAGTGGAAAGGGAATATAGCATTCTTGAAAAGTATGAGTCATATAATGAAAATAAAATTACATACAGAAAAAATTATTTTAATGGAAATGTTTATTCAGGTGATGTAATGCTGGTGAAAGTGAGAGTATATACAAAAGATAAAGATTTAAACTATTTTATGCTTGAAGATCCTATTCCTGCGGGTTGTGAAGTTGTGGATGATGACTGGGCTTATAATATCGAAGGTGAAAAAGATTTTTCAGGATATGACTATTATTACTGGAGATGGTGGTATGCCGATAAAGAAGTAAGAGATGATAAAGTTACCTTCTTTGCTACAAGATTATTCGGAGATGTTTTTGAATTCTCATATCTGATAAGAGCACAGATACCCGGTAACTACAATGTAAATCCTTCTGTTGGTTCTTTAATGTATTATACTGATGTGAATGGGAATTCACCAAGTATGTTAATGAATATCCTTGATAAATAAAGTTTTCAAAAAAAATTAGGTCATTTAACCTATATTATCATAATATAGGTCATTTGACCTAATTTCATTTTAATTAAAATTAACCGGAACTTCTGCTTCTACTATCATAACAAACAACCATCTTTGATTCATAGGAGTAGGTAAACTGCTGAAAACAGTTTTCGGTATTAGTTTTACAGTTCTCACAACAGCACAACCTTCGCCGGGAATTATTTTAGCACCTTCAAAAACACTTTTAATATATTTACTCTCTATTCCTGCGGTCAAATCAGTTTGTGTAACATTTTGAAATCTTCCGCATGCTTGAAGATTTTTTAAGTTATCATTAGGATTATTTGTCTGACCGAGAATCCATGTGAAAAGATTATCCGGAGTGGCAAGAGCAAATCCGGCATCTTCTTTCCATTTCCTTACGGTTATATTCCATTGATCTTCTGCACTGAGATTAATATTGTTTCCATATGAATGAATATAATAAAACTCAGGAAATTTGAGTTCCGATGAAATATCTTCATAGAACTGCGGAGTATAAACACCACCTTGAACATTCCAGACAATACCCGGATTCAAAGCCGGAACATTTGATATATCAGCAGCAACCTGGTATATATTAAATTGATCTTTGACAAGTGTCATACCTGCACAAGTAACACCATCTACATCAACGTAATATTGTTTATCTCTTAAAAAAATTGCTTCTGCATAAATTTTATAATCAACATTATCATAGTTTTGCCCCGGCAATTGTTTACCGTTTTTAACTTTTCTCATACAAAATAAATAGGCATCATATTCGTATTGTCCTGAGGAATTAGGTTTCATAATTTCAGAATTTAAATTCAATCTGTTAATTTTAGTTAATTCCGGATTTTGTGCCTGAGAAAAATTTGTAATCAGGAATAAAACAAAAAACATTGTATATATCTTTTTCATATTTTTTCTTTTAATGTAATAAAAAATCATCTACTAATATC
>DOWN01000088.1:5154-9808 GCA_003519545.1 Bacteroidota bacterium | reverse complement strand
ATTTTAAAACACTCAGCATATTTTTTACCAATCTGTCTTCCCCTTACTTTCAATATTAGCAATAAATCTTCAGGACATCTTCCATAATCGAATTCATTTTTATAACATTTCATCGCATTAAGTTTAGATTTTACATTATTTTCTTCCAAAGTTACATAAAAGTTAGGCTGAAAATTATTTATATAGCCTTGATCAGTTGATGAGGGTACTTCAAAAAAAATAACGGTTTTATGAGTTCTGATTGGTCTAGTTGAAATTTCAACTGATCTTGATACAATTCTATGAGTTTGATGAACGTCAAGAGGACAATGGGTTAAAATAACATCAGATTCTTTAATATATTCATCAACTATTGAATTTAACTTCCAAAAATTTTGTTCTGCTAAATCTTCAGAAAACATATTTTCATATATAATAGGATTAGCTCCCAAAATTTTACATGCCTTTTTAAAAGAGTTTAAGTAAGCATCCCAATTTTTTAAACTTCTAGGACCATTACTTTTTAATGACAATAATACATTTACTTTAATTCCATTTTCTGAAAGACGGTGTATAAAACCTCCACATCCAATGGTTTCATCATCAGGATGGGAAATTACACATAAGACGGTTTTGTTTTTGAAATTCATAATAATTAAATATATTTAAATTTATTAAGATCATGGTCAGTTACGCATGATTAAATATATCTAATTTGAAAATAAAAAAGGAGTCTTTTGAGACTCCTTTTTTGTAGAAATAAAAAATTTAATAAAATATTAAGAACAGCCGGAAGTTTCTCCGCAGGTTTCACATTTTAAGCATGTTCCGTTTCTTACCATTGTAAGAGACTGACAGTTAGTGCAAATATCTCCGGTATAACCCCGTAAGCGGGCTTGTTTTACTTTTTCAGAATATGAATCAGCACCTGTTAATACTGAGGTTCCTATTGCTGTTGAAATACTTGGTTTAACTCCATTGCCAACACTTGAAGTGATTTCAGATGAAACAGGTTTAATGCTTACTGTGGGCTCTTTAATCGGTTCGTCAATTTTCTTTTCGATTAATCTTTCCTGAATAAGTTCTTCTTCTTCAAACTCTTCATCATCCATTTTTGAAAGTGCATCAATCGGACTAGTTTTAATTTCATCCTCATCTACGTGTGAAAGATCATTTCTTCCGAGATAAGTAACCGCTAACTCTCTGAATATATAATCTATAAGAGAAGTTGTCATTTTGATTTTAGGATTACCTATAACAATTCCATTTGGTTCAAATCTTGTATAAACAAATGCATCAACAAACTCATCAAGAGGAACTCCGTGCTGTAAGCCAAGCGAAATAGCAATAGCGAAGCAGTTCATAAGACTTCTGAAAGCCGCACCTTCTCTGTGCATATCAATAAAAATTTCACCAAGTTGTCCGTTTTCATACTCACCTGTTCTTAAATAAACTGAATGGTTGCCGATTTTTGCTTTTTGAGTATAACCTTTTCTTCTAAAAGGTAATTTTCTTCTTTTTGCAATGTATCTGTGAATAATTTTTTCAGCAACTTTAACTATATCACCGCTACCCGGATTTGATTTTGATAAATCCTGAGGAGTTAATAACTGTTCATCAGAATCCTCTTCTTCATCTACCATTGAATTTAATGGTTGAGAAAGTTTTGAGCCGTCTCTATATAGAGCGTTAGCTTTTAAGCATAATGACCATGAAGTCATATATGCATTTTTCATATCTTCAATCGTTGCTTCGTGAGGAAGATTGATTGTTTTTGAAATAGCACCTGAAATAAAAGGCTGAGCTGCTGCCATAATTTTAATGTGAGCATCAGCTGATATATATCTCGTTCCTTTTTTTCCGCATTTATTAGCACAGTCAAATATTGCATAATGCTCTTCTTTCAAATGTGGAGCACCTTCAATTGTCATAGTTCCGCACACGTAATCATTTGCTTCATCAATCTGTTCTTTTGAAAATCCGAGTGCTTTTAAAATATTAAAATTAAAATCATCAATTTGTTCTTCAGTAAATCCGAGAACATTTTTACAGAAACCTGCACCAAGAGAATGTTTGTTGAAAACAAAATTTATATCAAAAGTTGTAGGTAACTGCTTTTCAATATTTTTTATAATTTCTTTTGTAAAACCTTTTTCAAGTAAAACTTTTCCGTTGATATGCGGACAACCTATTAATGAGCCATGACCTTTTGTATATTTTACGATATCTTCAATTTCATGCTCAGTATAATCAAGATTTTTTAATGCTACGGGGACAGATTCATTAATAATTTTGAAATAACCACCACCGGCAAGTTTTTTAAATTTAACTAAAGCAAAATCAGGTTCAACGCCTGTAGTATCGCAATCCATTAATAATCCGATTGTACCTGTAGGTGCTATTACGGTTACCTGTGCATTTCTGTAACCATTTTTTTCACCTAAAGATAATGCTCTGTCCGAATCTTCTCTTGCTGCTTTCAATAACTCATCAGGACAATATTTCTTTTCAATTCCCATTGGGAAAATTGATAATCCTTCAAATTCATGTTGATTCAAATTATATGCTGCTCTTCTGTGATTTCTGATAACTCTCAGCATATTCTCTTCGTTTTCTTTATATCTTGGGAACGAGCCGAGTTCTTTAGCCATCTCTGCGGAAGTGGCATAAGATGTCATATGTAATATACAGGTCAGAGCACCTGTAATGGATAATGCTTCATTAGAATCATAAGGAATACCCTGACGCATCAATAATGCTCCGAGATTTGCATAACCTAAACCTAATGTTCTATAGTCATAAGACAGCTGAGCAATGTTTTTGCTCGGAAACTGAGCCATTAAAACACTGACTTCCAAAACTATTGTCCAAAGTCTTGTTGCGTGTCTGTATTTTTCAATTTCAAACTTTTTAGACTCCTGATCAAAAAATTTCACAAGATTTAATGATGCGAGATTACAAGCAGTATCATCAAGAAACATATATTCAGAACATGGATTTGAAGCTTTGATTTCACCACCGGCAGGACAAGTATGCCATTCATTAATAGTAGAATGGAACTGTATTCCCGGATCAGCACAAGCCCAAGCAGAATAACATATGTCTTCCCATAAATCCCTTGCTTTCATAGTTTTGCAAGGTCTTGGTGATCGGTTTTCGTTTGCTGCTTTTTTTAATTCAGTTCTGTGATATAAACTCCAGTCTCCGTCATTTTTTACTGCTTCCATAAACTCATTAGTAGCTCTAATGCTATTGTTTGAGTTTTGCCCGGAAACAGTCATATAAGCTTCTGAATTCCAATCAGTATCATATACAGGAATTTCAATTTCTTTATATCCGAGTTTAGCAAGTTGAATTACTCTTTCTATGTAATTCTGTGGAATCATAACTTTTCTTGCTTCAGTAATTGCAGCGGATAAATTTTTATTAGTCTTTCTGTTAAAACCATCATTTTCAGGATGAACACTGTGGCAAGCTTTGATAATATTGTTTAAATGTCTGTTTAAAAGTTTTGAACCGGCAACCAATGCGGCAACTTTTTCTTCTTCAATAACTTTCCAGTTAATAAACTCTTCAACATCCGGGTGATCGAGATCGAGTGTTACCATTTTTGCGGCACGTCTTGTAGTTCCACCTGATTTAATAGCACCGGCAGATCTGTCTCCGATTTTGAGGAAAGACATTAAGCCGGAAGACTTACCACCACCACTTAAATTTTCTCCTGAACCTCTCAGATTAGAAAAATTTGAACCCGTTCCGGATCCATATTTAAATAATCTCGCTTCTCTAACCCATAAGTCCATTATACCGCCTTCATTAACCAAATCATCTGAAACAGACTGAATGAAACAGGCATGAGGTTGCGGATGAGTATAAGCGTCAGAGGAAGTTATTAATTCTTTTGTGACAGGATCAACATAATAATGACCTTGAGAAGGACCGGTGATACCGTAAGCCCAGTTTAAACCTGTATTAAACCATTGAGGAGAATTAGGGGCAGCCATTTGAGTGGCAAGCATATAGAATAACTCTTCATAGAAATTTCTTGCATCATCTTCTTTATCAAAATAACCGTGTTTCCAACCCCAGTAAGTCCAGCAACCGGCAAGTCTGTGAAAAACCTGCCTTGAATCAGTCTCCGAAGTGAAACGTTCATCTTCAGAAATTTTTCCGAGTTTATCAAGATCTGGCTCGGAAGCACAGAGCCAATCGGGAACACCTTCTTCTTTTACTTTTTTTAGAAATTTAGGAACACCGGCTTTTCTGAAATACTTTTGTGCAATGATATCAGTTGCAACCTGAGACCAGTGTTTTGGGATAATGATATCATTCATTTCAAAGACAACCGATCCGTCAGGGTTTCTAATCACGGATGTTCTTTTTTCATACTCAACGTTTTCTGATGCTTTTAAAGCCTGCGGTACAAGTAATCTGTTAATCTTCATTTTTTCAAAATTAAAAATTTAAGTAAATATTATAATAGAGTTACACATTGTTGGAAGGAAAAAAAAGGGAAGGATATATACTATATCCTTCCCAATAAAATTTTTACAAACTTATTTTTCTGTAGTTAATAACCGATAGTTTAGAATTTGAATTTTTAATTTTCCCCTGCAACGATGTGTGAATGTTTTAAATAAAATTGTATAACAAAATTAACACAACTCTTTTTTAA
>DOWN01000088.1:0-5048 GCA_003519545.1 Bacteroidota bacterium | reverse complement strand
CTCTTTTTTAAATGCAAACATGTTAATGAAAATTTCACTATTGACTTTTAAAAATTTTTTACTTGATACGTTTTTTTTGAAAAAAATTTTTCAACTTCGTTTCAGGAAAAAATAGTTCAATTTTTTTGAATAAAATTTGTTACATTATATTCATATTAATTTTTAAAATATGTGTTTTTCTCCTTAATTATTATACTGAAATTATTATTTATAAATACGAATTTTTAAAAAAATAATTATTAAAATGAATCCGGAAAAAATTTATCTTGAAAATGTAGTTACAGAATTTAAAGCGACAAAAGAAACAGGCGAGAGAGCAATGAATCAGATAAAAGATGAAGATTTTTTTTATCAGCCAAACAGAGATACAAATAGCATAGCAATAATTATAAGACATCTCAGCGGTAATATGCTTTCACGTTGGACTGACTTTTTAACAACAGACGGAGAGAAAGAATGGAGAAAAAGAGATGAAGAATTTGAAGAAGTTTTTTATACGGATAAAGATGATTTGATGGACAGGTGGGAAAAAGGTTGGAAGTGCGTGATTGATGCAGTGGAGAGTTTGAAACCTGAAGATTTGACAAAGACCATTTATATAAGAAAAGAACCTCATACCGTTATAGGGGCAATCAACAGGCAATTGACACATTATTCATTTCATATCGGTCAGATTGTTTATATGGCAAAATATCTTGCACGTGATAACTGGAACAGTTTATCAATTCCAAAAGGAAAAAGTAAAGAATTTAATGAAAAATTAATGGGAAAATCTAAAAAATAGACTTCCTTTTTTTAATTCATCTTCAAAATCAAGATGAATAATGTTAATTTTTGATTTTTTCTTTGAAGTTGTTTTCATAATAGTTGAATTTACTTATTTCAATATTATGAAAAAAAGGCAAGATTGTTCTAATTAAATTAGAATTATTTGATTAAAGACATCAGATTTCGATGCCTAATATGGCGTCTTTGTAGCGGTTTTCGGAGATTTTATAGAATGGAATTCCGATTATTTCTAAACTGTGAAAATCAATATTATATTTAAATGTTTTCATCATATCTGATTTCTCTGCTTCCATAGAGATAAGGACAAATTCAGCAAGTTTTTTTGCATCTTCTTTTCCATAAGCAAATCCGACAAGTTTAGTGTTAAATTTCTGAGGAGAAGCAACGGGATTTTTCATAGTGAACTCCTGTGCTAAAACTTTCATATTATCAAGAGAACAGTAAAAAGCCGGTATATAAAACATTACACTTCCGGAACCTGTTGGATTATTTGACCCGAAAAGATTTTTAAAAAAATTCCCGCTTGCGTTTCTTTCAAGAATTGTCACGGTTGTTTTTAAAAGCCAAAACGGTCTGTAAACCGGTTCCCCATTTCCTCTCATAGCAGGAGAGGCAAAATTAATTTCGATTGGAATTAATTCACCATCAATAATTTCAAACCCTGATCCGCAACTTGTACAATAGGTTATATTGTCATTAACTTCTACAACTAAGCCGCTATCGCAATTCTTACATTTAACTGCAACAAGTTTAAAATCAAGAGTAGTATTTGAATTATTCCCTGTTTCCAAAATTTTATTTTTTAAATGAATTAAATATTGCCCCTGCAACCAAACCAAGAGCAGCAGAGCCGGCAGTGTTTTTAACCATCGCCATTGTATCAACCGAAGGTAAATTTTTTATTATTTTTTTACCCTGATCTTTTTCTTTACTTATTCCGGAACCTTCTTCAATTTCACCGCCATATCTGAATTTTTTCCAACCCCATAAAATTATAAAAACACCTAAAACAAGAGCAACTAAATAAAATATAAAAGCACCTTCTTCAAGTTCACCAATGAATCCTATTGGTGCAAAAAGTGTAGCAAGATACATTCCCACACCAACACCAAGAATTCCCGTCACAGCACGATACAAATTATTTCCAGGTGCTTTACCATAACAAACTGAACCATCCTCACCATCTATTACAACCTGATAAGTTCTCTCGGCAAAAGAATACCGCACAACCCATAAAGGATAATAAACGATATGAATATCTTCTCTGACCAAATCATAATGTTTAAAAGAAATTCTATCAACAAAAGCAGAATATTCAGCAATTTTTGCAAACTCATCTTTTGCTTTACTTGCTACTTCAACTTCCGAAGAGATGATATTAAACAACATTCCTTGAGATTCAAGATTTTCAAAATCTACGGGTAAAAGTTCATCTCCTTCAAGATTTACTTTATGAACTCCGAGTTCTGAAATATCACAAGCGGCAAATGTCTGGTCAAATGATTTCTGAATTTTTTTCTCAACATCAACATAATAAGTTTCAGTTCTGTTATTAACTCTTCTTGTTCTTTTTTCCTGACCGAAGACCCAACCGACAACATCGGCTTTAACTCTCCAGTAAGGAATAAAGGTTAAAAACACATCAGCGATGACTGCTTTATCTTTTAAACCACGTTCTTTGGCGAGACCCTTTCCAAGCCAGTTTTTTGTGAATTCAATTGCCTTTTCACGTGTAACTTTTTTAGGCACATAAAATTTAATTGGTCCGCTAATTCCTTTGGTGGTTAAAAGCGTTCCGCAATATTTACAGTTAAATGAACGGATACCTTCTCTTAAATCAAGTTCACCGGAACATGCAGGACAAGTTATACCTTTTATAACTTTTTCTTTTTTCAGTTTTATTGCCTGCTTTTGTAAATTTTCCTGTTCTTTTATTTCTGAGAGTTCGTCCATTTGTTAAACTTTTTTTGCTATATAATACGCTATAAATATTAAAGGAATAGAAATTAAGAAATAAGAAACAACTTTGATACCTTCACCAGCAGCAACGGTTTCCACCATACTATCACCTGTTACAAAGTATCCAATTGCATAAGAAGCGAGACTTGCCACAAAAAAAGCAAAAATGCTCAACCCGAATAAAATTTTGAACGGAGCTTCGCTTTTAGCGGGCCAAATATTAGCATATACTTTTCCTGAAGATGCTTCCACAAGACAAGTATATTGAGCACCTTTGAAATTGTAATAAACCTGATAAAATGGAATATGCACAAGAGAAGATTCTGAAATTAAATCGGGATTAACTCCTGTTTGAGTAAGCCAACTTTTTGCGGATTCATATAAGACATCCGGATTTACAAACTGTTTTTGATCAAATTCATTTTTATGAAATACTTTTAATGAACCCGCCGGAATATTTATATTTTTAATTTCAGAAATTGGAGTTGAATGAGCAGGTTGCAGAAATATTTTTTCAGATGAACTATCTTTAGTTTTAAAATACCAAAGAGGAAAATAATAAAAATTCACTTGAGTAATTTGTGCGAGTTTATCCAAATCCTTAACGTGAAAATTCCCTGCCATCCACCGCTTCACATTACCAATTGCCTGTTCCTGTGTGAAATTGGAAGAGACAACGAAATGATTTACAACTTTTCTTTTATCAATATAGATTGCCGAGCCGCAATACTGGCACTCAAAAAACTTTTCATCCGGCGGCATTTTATTTTCACCGCCGCACTGAGGACAAATTATGTTGTTAGTAACAATATTTTCCATTATAATTTAGACAACAAATCTTTTTTCTTAGCATCAAATTCTTCTGCTGTAATTAAACCTGATTCTTTCATTTTACCAAGTTTTTCTATAGTTGCCATAATTTCATCTGCTGACATTTTCACAGGTTCCTGATTTTGTTGATTTGTATTTTGCTGCATATTTTGGAACTGTTGTCCCATCATATTTGCCATTGTCATTCCTGCACCAAGCCCTGCACCAATTCCGGCAGCACCACCACTTTCATTTTCAGCGGCTTTTTCCATCGCAATAGCAGTTTTATATTTCATATATTGATCAAGATTTCCAATGGCACCCATTGAACTTCTTTCGTTGATTTTTTCCTGAACTTCTTCCGGTGGAACGATACCTGCAATAATTAAATCAGTAAGTTCGATACCCATAGAATTGAAAAAATCAGAAATTTCCGCTTTAGTACCTTGTTCAATTTGCGGATAAAACTGACCGAGTTCGAATACAGTTTTTAAATTTTGACCGAGAACGGTATTTAATCTTGAAACGATTGCATCTCTCAGATAATCTTCAATTTCATTTGTAGTGTAAAGTCCCTGAGTTCCGACAATTTCCATAATGAATTGTTTTGGGTCTTTTACACGCAAAGAGAATTTTCCGCTTGCTCTAAGCTGAACGTAGTTTAATTCAGAATCACGGAAATTGATTGGAGATTTAGTTCCCCATTTTAAATCAATAAATTTTTTCATGGAGACGAAATATACCTGTGCCTGAAACGGAGAAGTGCCTCCGAAAGGTAAACTTATTAACTTTGTAAGCAAAGGAATATTTTCTGTAGTTAAAGTATGACGACCTGCCTGAAAAACATCAAGGGCTTTACCGTCACGATAAAACACAGCAGTCTGAGCATCCTGAACAATTAACTGTGTGCCTAATCTGAAAGCTGCAGAACCATCCTGAGGTTCACGATGAACAAGGACTTTACCTGATTCATCAAAATATTTTATTACGTCTATTAATGCCATAATATTTTTTTTAGTTTTATTTTTAATTTAATTCTTTAAGAATGAGTTCCCTTTGATCAAACTTAGAAATAAGATTATCTAATGCACGGGAAGCATTTTCGACAGGTGTTTTTATATCTGTATTAGCCGATGCATTCGATTCAATTTCATTAAAAGAGTTATTTATAATCTCAATATCAGAAATGAGAGCATTATCAAATTCATAAATTTGATTTAATTTTTCTTCTTTTATTTTTACAATATCAAAAGCACCAGAATACCCTCTTGAAGCGGATTTTAATTTTGCAATAACGTTTTCATTTTTTTTATCAAGTTTATCAAGATCCTGGGATTCAAATAACTTTTTATTTTTTGTTAGTGAGTTTAAAGCATTTTTCAAAGAAGTTTTATTTGCTTCGAGAGAAAGTGCGAGTTTATTTCTCAGTTGAGTATCGAGTTCGCGTGCATTATCTCTGTTAACATATCCGTCATATCCCGGAATATATC
>DOWN01000157.1 GCA_003519545.1 Bacteroidota bacterium | reverse complement strand
ATTATAACTTGAATGCTTTGAACAATCAAAGTAAAGTTAACTGCTGCATTGATTTTAATCTTCCTTATAACTCAAATGTTAATCTGAATATTTTTGATTTATCAGGTAAACTTGTTAAGACAGTTTATAACAATAAATTTTTAAAAGAAGGATTTTATTCTCAAAAAATTGATCTGACAAACTTATTACCGGGTGAATATTATTATGAACTGGAAACAGACAGAAATAAAGAAATTAAATATCTGAAACATTCAGGTAAATATTCAAAAAATTAATAAAAATTTTCTCTCATTTTTTTCTCCCTAACCCACCATTTAAAGCCGTTTGAACAAAACGGCTTTTCTTATTTATCAAGGTAAATCTATTTAAATTGAAAAAATTTTGTTATGTAGGTAATTTTGTAAGTATTTAACTTAACAATTACTGAAATTATTCGTAAAAAATAATTGTTATCAATTCTATAACATTTCAAAAAATTCAAAACAAGAAAGAGGTTTAAAACATGAAAAACTCCTTGACGCTTTATGCATTAATTATGATGTTTTTTACAATCATTTCAATAAATGGTTGCAGTAATAAAGATAATCCTGTCACTCCTGTAGGTCCTGAAAATAATACAATCAGTGGCGAGATTACTTTCGTTGATACAAATTTTATCACAACAGGTGGTAAATATAATATCAGTGCTTTCCCTAATCCTTCAGTTCCTCCAACATACTGGTTTGGTCCTCCAACATCCTTCGACACTCTTGTAATATTTAAAGAATCCGGAGTTTATAAAGCCAGATACACACTTAAAAGTGTTTCCAATGGTAGTTATGTAGTCGCCGTTGGTTTCAGAAAAGATACCGGTGGTCAAAGTCCAATTATGGGTGTTTACGGTTGTGATACTGCAAGATCAAGTAACGGTTCTATGTGTTTTTTAAATCCGACACGTGTTAATATAACCGATAACGCAGGTGTTACAGGTATAAATTTCCTGTCTTGGGCTGATACTACTAAAAAGGTTTATTAAAATTTTCCACTGCTCAAATTGATAAAAATAAAAGAGATGATATTTTTTACAAAATTATTTTTCATTGTAATTAATTTTGTATTTGTGTCATCTCTTTATTCTCAAAATTCTGAAAAAGACTCAACCGAATACAGCACATCTGAAATTAATGTAACTTCTACTAAAACAGAAGTAACACTTCAACAAACTCCATCAACTATATCTATAGTTGATTCAACAGATATCATTAACAGAAATATTTTAACTTTTGATAATATTCTTGAAGATGTTCCGGGAATTTTAATTGCCCGTAGTAACGGAATTAATATTTCATCACTTTCTATTCGAGGTAGTTCGGATGTTGCAGGAGGGGGAATTGGAAACAGAGTTCTTCTTTTGCTTGACGGAAGACCTTCTCTCACAGGAGATTCTAAAGGTGCTTTGTGGGCATTGATTCCTACTTCAATTATTGAGCGAACTGAAGTAGTAAAAGGTGCATTCTCATCGCTTTATGGCTCAAGTGCGATTGGAGGTGTTGTGAATGTAATAACTAAAAAACCCACATTAAAATCTTTCACATCTATAAATACTAATTTTGGTTTTTATAATAAGTTATCTGATTCTTTGCGATTTTCAGATAAGGTTCAGACTTTCAGAGGCATTGATTTATTACAAAGCAATTCACTTAAAAAATTCTCTTATTTAGTAAACCTGAATTACAAAAAAAATGACGGTCACGCACAACAGACTAATTATGAATTTTATGGCTTAACAGGAAAATTTAATTTTGATATTTTTTCTAACAGAGACCTGGAACTTACTCTGCAATATACAAACTCAAACAGTGGTTTTCCTCACTATTGGAGAAAAGATCCGGGAAGAGTTGCAGATCCTTTTAAAGTTGCTGATTATTATATCGGTGATAAAATTGATAAACAAACTTCAAGCATAGACTTATTTTACAGAGCATTCCCAAATTATAAATCTAAATACACAACAAGATTTTATTATTACCAGTTAAACAGCACTTCTTTTTATAATCCGAATAATCCGGTTTCACAATTATTCGGCTCTCCTGATACAGGTCTTGAAACTTTTATTAATTCATATAATCTGGGAAATATATCACAGTTTGATTATGAATTTGATTATAATAATTATTTCATCTCCGGAATCGATTTGCAATGGAATATAGTCAGATCAAACCCTGCTTATATTTTATATGGTGATCAGCAAATGAATAATTTTGGAATTTTTGCTCAGCACAGAATTTATTTATTAAATGATAAAAATGGATTTAATTATTTAACTGCAATTGGCGGCTTGAGATATGATATCGCAAACATTGTCGGCGGAATAAATTCATCTGAGATTTCACCAAAAATTTCTTTTGTTTTTTCTCCGGCTCAGACAGGATTTTTTCAAAATTCTTCTTTCAGATTTTTAGCCGGTAAAGCATTCCGTGCTCCTTCAATAGCAGAATTATATTTCAAAAAAGAATTGTTCGGTGGATTTGATTTCGTATATAATCCAAATTTAAAACCGGAGGAAATTTTTTCTGTCGAACTCGGTTTAAGAAAAGAATTTGAAAATCTCTCATTTGATATTTCAGGATTTTATAATAACTATAAAAATTTAATTCAGTATGTAAATATCGGTTCAGGTGCTTATGGACCTTTTCAGGTGCAAAATGTGGCAAAAGCCCGAATTACAGGATTTGAAATTTCAACTTCATATAAGAATTCTGCCAAATTATTTGATAATAAATTAGAATATCAGTTAAGTTCAAACTATACATTCGTTAATGCGAAAGATTTATCAGGGCTGGGAATTGATGATTATTTGCCTTATAAACCTAAACATAATCTGAATATTGAATCTAATATTTTATACGAGGGATTTAATCTGAATTTAACCGGTAAATATGTGAGTAAAGTAGATGAAGTTCTATTTTATAAGTTTGAAGAACCTGATGAATATTTTATAATGGATATGAAATTAAGCAAAGATATAACAAAAAATTTAAATTTATATTTTGCAGTTAATAATCTTTTTGATAAATTTTATCAGGAACTTGAAAGAATACCCGCTCCAAACAGAAATTTTAATGCAGGATTTAAATTAAAATTCTGACAAAATTTTTACTTGACAATCCTATTTAATTATGCCATATTAAGTTATGGCTACAAAACTTACAAAAAAGCAAAAATCAATTTTAGACTTCATAGAGAAATTCTCTTATGAAAATTCATTTCCTCCGACGTTGAAGGAAATTGCTCACCGGTTTAAAATTACTATCGGTACTGTGCAAGATCATATTGCTGCTCTCCAAAAGAAAGGAGCATTGGAAAGAATTAAAGATATCGCCAGAGGATTTAAAGTTGTACCTCAGAATGAGGATTCAAATACCGGAAAGATTGATCCTACAAAATACGAAATGATTCCTTTATATGGCAGTGTTGCAGCAGGGGAACCAATTTTTGCCGATGATAATATTCAGGGATATGTAACCCATATAAGAGGCAAAAGTTCTCATAAAATTCATTTCGCACTGAAAGTTAAAGGTCAGAGTATGATAGATTCAGGTATATATGATGGTGATATCGTTATAGTAAGAAAACAGGATGCCGCTGATGACGGTGATATTGTAATTGCTATGCTCGAAGATGAAGTTACGGTTAAAACTTTAAGAAATTCGAAAATTAATGCATATCTGGAAGCATCTAACTCAAAATATAAATCTATTGTCAATAAACCTTTTGCAATAATAGGGAAGGTAATTGAATTAAGAAGAAATTATAATTCTACAGTGGCTGCGTGATTTACAGCCCTGTTCTTTTAAAAATAAAATCAACATATCTTTTAGATTTTTCATAATTGAAAATTTCTTTATAGTCTTTATCTGAAAGATATTTGCTCACTTCACTGTCATTTCTGAGAAGATTTTCGAAACTTCTTTTTTCTCTCCAACATTTCATTGCTACATTCTGAACTATTCTGTATGCATCC
>DOWN01000324.1 GCA_003519545.1 Bacteroidota bacterium | reverse complement strand
TCCTGAAAGGGACTCCTGCGAATAACAAAACATTCATTACAAACGGTTCTGTCATTCTGAGGGAGCGAAGCGACTGAAGAATCCCATTAGTATCCCTAACATTTCTAAAAAAATTATATTCTCAATATTAAAAATTTTAGATCCTTCACTTCGTTCAGGATGACAATATTATAATTTCCTCTCCCGCAGGAGTCTCGTGAAAGGGACTCCTGCGAATAACAGACCTATCATTTATGAAATTCGTCTAATTCGTGGTGATACTTTTCCCGTTTCAATTCGTTATAACCTGTCCCGACCTGGCGGGATTCTTATTAATGCCTTTCGTTTCCATTTGTGTAATTCGTAACATTCGTGAAAATTTGTGGTGATACTTTTCCGGTTTCTAATAGTGTTAACCTGTTCCGACCTAGCGAGATTCGTGGTGTTGCCTATCCCGTAACCATTTGTGTAATTCGTCTAATTCGTGAAAATTCGTGGTGATACTTTTCCCGTTTCAATTCGTTATAACCTGTCCCGACCTAGCGAGATTCGTGGTGTTGCCTATCCCGTAACCATTTGTGTAATTCGCATAATTAGTGAAAATTCGTGGTAAAACTTTTCCTATAATATCGTTCCTTTCACCCCCCTCCACTTATATTTGAATTTTAATTCATTTCTATATGTTGTATCTTTAAAATCAAACTTTTAAGGAGATAACATATTTTGAGCGAAACACTCGAAAAAAACAAAGTAAAACCATTATACAAAGTAAAAGATATAAATCTTGCTGAATGGGGCAGAAAAGAAATCCGTCTTGCGGAAGCAGAAATGCCCGGACTTATGGCTATCAGAGAAGAATATAAAAAATCACAACCTTTAAAAGGTGCAAGAATTGCCGGATGTTTACATATGACCATTCAGACCGCTGTATTAATTGAAACTCTTAAAGAACTCGGTGCTGAAGTTACCTGGTCTTCCTGTAATATATTTTCAACTCAAGATCACGCTGCCGCAGCAATTGCCGCTGCCGGAATTCCTGTTTATGCATGGAAAGGTATGAATGAAGAAGAATTTAACTGGTGCATTGAACAAACAATATTTTTTCCTGACGGTCAACCGCTCAATATGATTCTTGATGATGGTGGTGATTTAACAAATATGGTTCTTGATCAGTATCCTGAACTTGTCGCAGGTATAAAAGGAATTTCAGAAGAAACTACTACAGGTGTTATGAGACTTTACGAAAGAATGAAAAACGGTACTTTACCGCTTCCTTCAATTAACGTAAATGACTCTGTTACAAAATCAAAATTTGATAATAAATACGGATGTAAAGAATCTTGCGTTGACGCTATCAGAAGAGCAACAGATATTATGTTAGCGGGTAAAGTTGCAGTTGTTGCAGGTTATGGTGATGTTGGTAAAGGTTCTGCCGCTTCTCTCAGAGGTGCCGGTGCAAGAGTTATCGTAACTGAAATTGATCCTATCTGTGCTTTGCAAGCAGCTATGGACGGATACAAAGTTACAACAATGGATGAAGCAGTTAAAGAAGCAGATATAGTTGTTACCGCAACAGGAAATTTCAAAATCGTTACTGAAAGACACTTCAGAGCATTGAAAGATAAAGCAATCGTTTGTAATATCGGTCACTTTGATAATGAAATTGATATGGCATGGATTAATGATAACTACGGTAATACAAAAGTTGAAATCAAACCTCAGGTTGATTTATATAACATAGACGGAAAAGATATAATAATCCTTGCCGAGGGAAGACTTGTAAATCTTGGATGTGCGATGGGTCACCCTTCTTTTGTAATGTCAAACTCATTTACAAATCAAGTCTTGGCACAGATTGAACTTTGGAATAACCATTCAAATTATGAAAACAAAGTTTACGTTCTTCCAAAACATCTTGATGAAAAAGTTGCAAGACTTCACCTTGAAAAAATCGGTGTAAAACTTGAAACCTTAACAAACGAACAGGCAGATTATATCGGCGTCAATATAAACGGTCCATATAAAACTGACTTATACAGATACTAAAATTTAATTTTAGAATCGTTTTCATTTCAAATAAAAACTCCCGGTAAATTTTTATCGGGAGTTTTTTTTATGCTTAAATATTTATAACTTTTTAAATCAATCAATCAAATGTATATTTTGAACGTTTAATATTAATTTATTTTAATTTAATGGCGTTATTCATTGCCTATAAAACCTAAATACGGAACTACAAAATCATCTTCTGGTACTTATCAAAAGTTATTTACCGACAGAATGGATTTAAAAAATTCTTTCAGTGAAAAAATCAGATCTCTAAAATCTGACGATATTAACGTTATGAATTTTTTTGGAGTCGGTGGAATTGGTAAATCAACTTTAAAAAAAGAATTTATAAAAATTCTTCAAACTGAGAAAAATGAATTCGTCTGGTCGGGAACTGATTTTGAAACAATAGCTTACAGAGAACCCGAAACTTCTCTCTTCCTTATGAGAAAAGAATTAAGAGAAAAATTCGGTATCGAATTTATTGCTTTTGATATTGCATATACAGTCTATTGGCAAAAAACACATCCTCAAATTTCTATTACAAAAGATAATCTGCCTTTTTTTGAAGAAGGTTCTATAATATCCGGTTTACTCTCCGGACTTGGTGGTGTACCGGTAATCGGTTTGATACCCACTCTTGCTGATGCTTTTCATAAAGGAAAAAAACATCTCAAAAGTTGGTGGACTAAAAGGGGACAAAAAGAGCTTTTCAATATTTCTACTTTATCATCTAAAGAAATTCTTGACAGACTGCCAATGTATTTTGCACTTGATTTAAAAGATTATTTGAATTCTCATAATAAGAAAGCAGTTATTTTTATTGATACTTATGAAGGTCTTTGGGAAAATAATTATCTCGAAGGAAGTTATTTTATAAAAGATGAATGGGTTAGAGAACTCGTTTCTCAACTTCCCGGTATCTTATGGGTAATTTTGGGAAGGGAAAAATTACTATGGCAAGAAATTGATAAAGACTGGTTAAACTTTATTGAATATCACTCTTTAGACGGATTGTCTGAAAATGATTCTAAGGAATATTTAACTAATGCCGGTATCTTAAATGAAAATATTAAAAACACAATTTATAAATCGAGCAGTGGAGTTCCATATTTCCTCGACCTCGCAGTAGATACATTTTACTCTTTTAAAGATAAATATTCAGTTGAACCGGAAATAAAAGATTTTGCAACTACTCAAAAAGAAGTCTTAACACGTTTTTTAAAATATCTGGATAAAAACGAAATTGAAACTCTTAAAGTGCTTTCAGTTCCGAGAGAATGGAATTTTGATATTTTTAGTTTACTTGTTTCCGAATTTAAAACAGGATATCCACTTACTTCTATGAAAATTCTTTGTAGATTTTCTTTTATTCATAAAGTTCAGGATGATGTAAACGGTTATGAAAAATATAAACTTCACGAACTTATGAGGACAGGTTTAAACGAAGTTATGGAAAATCCGGTTTTGTTTAAAATTCATCAGACAATGTATGATTATTATTCTGCTAAGTTAAAAAATCTTGAACTAAAAAATATTGTAAATGAAGATATATTAAACTTTTACGAGGCATTTTATCATGCAAAATTCGTTTTAGACTATAATACATTTTTTAAATGGACTATTAGTGAATCTCAAATATTTATTGATGCTGCAAAATGGAATTCACTTATACCTGTATTCGAAGAGCTTTTGAAATATATAAAAGACACCAAAGGTGAAAATACTTTGGAATTTGCGGAAGCAACTAAAACTTATAGCTCAGTTCTTTATAATCTCGGACTCTATGACCGTGCAATTGAATTAGTCGAAGATAAACTTAATTCACTTAGAGAACTTCTTGGTGCAGATAATTTATCATTTTCGGCTTTATTAAATAATCTCGGAGCGATATATTATTACAAAGGAAATATTAACAAAAGTATAGAATTATTTGAAGAAAGTATTAAAATAAGGAAAAAAATTCTTGGTGAAAATGACAGAAGATATGCTGATACAATTGATAATCTTGCGATTGTTTATAGTAACTTAGAAGAATTTGAAAAAGCAATTCCACTTCATTTAAAGGCTGTTGAGATATATAAAAATATTCTTGGTGAAAATCATGTTCACTATGCAGTTGCTTTGAATAATCTTGCTCATACTTATATGAATACCGGTCAAAGTGAAGAAGCAAAAAACTTACTTTTAAAATCACTTAAGATTGTTCAATCTGCTGTAGGAGAAAATCATCCGAAATATGCGACTGCATTGCATAATTTAGCAGAACAATTAATGTTCAGTGGAGATTTGGTAAATGCGTATGAATATTTCAATAAAGCATATAACTTGAGATTAAAATTACTTGGCAAATTACATTCTCTTACATTAGTAACTCTTTCCAATATTGGAATTATACATATGAAGAGGGGTGAAGTTGATATAGCGATTAATATTTTCAATGAAACTTTAAATATTTTCAGTTCAACTGTAGGTAACAAACATCATTTCAATGCTTTTTTATTATTAGAACTCGGTAAAAGTTATAAAGCAAAGAATGACTTTGCAAAATCTAAAGATTATTTTATTCAGGCAAAAGAAATTTATATAAATATTTATGGTGAGAAACACCGAA